>JADFVY010000093.1 GCA_015222795.1 Pseudomonadota bacterium
CAAGGCTCGTTGATAATGACTCATATGACCGGTTTCCCTTGTCCGCTCGTCAGGCGCGGTTCGTGCCGTGGCGCGGGCGCCACTAGCGGGCCGCAACGCCGCGAGCGGTCAAGGGAGCCCGGCCTCCGGTGGAGCTTTGCGCGCCGCCGGGTGCGTTGCGGCCCTTGCCCGATGCGAGTGCATCGCGCCACGGGCCGCGCCTGCCCGGCGGCGCGCAAAGCTTCATCATATGGGTCATTATCAACGAGCCTTGGTATAACGCGCGTGGAGCAATAAAAATGGATCTTGGCATCGCCGGGCGCCTGACGCGCGCATCCATCACGTCCCCGCTGACCCCGTTGCTGCTGATCGCATCGGTTCTGGTCGGCCTGCTTGCGCTTGCCGTGCTGCCACGCGAGGAAGAACCGCAAATCAGCGTGCCCATGGTGGACATCCTGGTGGCCGCCAACGGGCTGAAGGCCGAGGATGCCGTTGAGCTGGTCACCAAGCCGCTGGAAGATATTGTCAAGGGCATCGATGGCGTCGAGCATGTCTATTCGCAGTCGCTGGACGACCGCGTCGTGGTGACGGTGCGCTTTTTCGTCGGCACCTCGGCGGACGCCGCGATTCTGCGCGTCCATGAAGAGATCAGCGCCAACCTTTCCAGCATCCCACTCGGCATTCCCGAACCGCTGATCGTCGGGCGCGGTATCAACGACGTGCCGATCGTTACCCTGACGCTGGCCCCGCGCGGCGATCTCCCGCCCGCCATCGCCGAACGCTGGGACGACAACGCGCTGTACAATATCGCCGAAGATCTGCTGCATGAGCTGATCAAGGTAGAGGATGTGGGCCTGACCTTCATTGCCGGCGGGCGGCCCGATCAGATCCGCGTGGAACCGGATCCCGAACAGCTATCACTCTATGGGGTTACGCTGAACCGGCTGGTCGAGAAAGTCGCGAACGCCAACCGCTCCTTTGTGGTTGGGCATATCCGCCAGGGAAATGCCGACATGCCCGTCGTGGCCGGCCAGACGCTGAGCGGCATGCCCGATATCGGATTGCTGGTCATCGCCACCCATGACGGGCGGCCGGTCTATGTGAAGGACGTCGCGAATATCGTCGTTGGCGCTGCGCCGCTGGAACATCAGGCCTGGCATATCGAGCCGGCCGCCGATGGCGATATGCGGGTGCTGCCGACCGTGACCCTGGCCATCGCCAAGCGCGAGGGGGCCAACGCCGTGGTGGTGGCCGACCGGCTGCTGGAGCGGCTGGAAACGGTACGCGGTGAACTGGTGCCGAAAAACATCGCGGTCCATGTCACGCGCAATTACGGTGAAACGGCGCTGGAAAAGGCCGACGAACTGTTGCTGCATCTGGGCATCGCGACGGTCAGCATCGTTATCCTGATCGGCTTTTTCGTCGGCTGGCGCGAGAGCGGCGTGGTGCTGGTGATCATCCCCACCACCATTCTGCTGACTTTCTTCGCCTCGTACCTGATGGGTTACACCATCAACCGGGTCAGCCTGTTCGCGCTGATCTTTTCCATCGGTATCCTTGTGGACGACGCCATCGTGGTGGTGGAAAATATCGTGCGCCACTGGCGGATGAAGCCAAAAGCCGACCTGACCCAGACCGCGATCGAGGCGGTTGCCGAGGTCGGCAACCCAACCATCGTCGCGACACTGACCGTTATCGCCGCCCTGCTGCCGATGATGTTCGTCAGCGGCCTGATGGGGCCCTACATGGCGCCGATTCCCGCCAACGCCAGCGCGGCGATGGTGTTCAGTTTCTTCATCGCCGTGATGGTCGCGCCCTGGCTGCTTATGAAGATGGGCGTGGGCAAGCATGTGACGGCCGGCGATAAAGGCGGGCACGGACATGAAGGCCGGATGAGCCGACTGTACCGCAAGGTGGCCCGCCCGATCCTGAAGAGCAAGGCCCGTTCATGGACCTTCCTGCTGGTCGTCGGCATTGCAACGATCGCATCAACCATTCTGTTCGCGACGCGCACGGTGACAGTCAAACTGCTGCCCTTCGACAACAAGTCGGAGCTTCAGGTCATCGTCGACCTGCCGGAAGGATCCAGCCTCGAGGCCACCCAGCGCGTGCTTGTCGCGGCATCGCGCAAGCTCGCCGGGTTGCCGGAACTGTCCCATATCCAGGCCTATGCGGGCACGGCGGCGCCGTTCAATTTCAACGGGCTGGTGCGTCATTACTACCTGCGCGCCGCGCCCGAGATGGGCGATCTGCAGATAAACCTCACGCCCAAACACGAACGCCACCGGGCCAGCCACGACATTGCGCTGGATATCCGCGCGCGTCTTGCCAATCTGAATATTCCCGAGGGTACCTCGGTCAAGGTGGTCGAAGTGCCGCCCGGCCCGCCGGTGCTATCGACCTTGCTGGCGGAGATTTACGGACCGGACGCGGAGACCCGCCGAGCCTACGCCGCCCGGGTCCGCGAGGCTTTCGAGGCCGTCGATTTCGTGGTCGATGCCGACGACAGTTTCGGCCATCCGACCCAGCGGCTGCGCCTGTCGATCGACCAGGAAAATCTGGAATTCCACGGCGTCGAGGAAGAGGCGGTCTACGACACCATCGCGGCCCTGTTCGGTGGCATCAGTGTCGGTTATTCGCATCGCGGCGGTGGCGCCAACCCGGTTGAAATCGCCATCCGCCTGCCGAAGGCCGATCTCGGCCCGGGCGAGCGGCTGCTCAGCACCCCGGTGCCGGGCCGTAAGGGCATCGTTGAACTGGGCGACGTGGTGGAGTGGAAATACGAGAAAGCCTCTTATCCGCTGTTTCGCCGCGACGGCCGATTTGCCGAGATGGTGATGGCGGATCTGGCCGGACAATACGAAGCGCCGATCTACGGCATGTTTGCCGTCGAGGACGCCATCGCCGCACTGGACTGGGGCTCCGACGGTCCGCCTGAAATCCGTTATCGCGGTCAGCCGGACGACGAATCGCACGCTTCCCTGCTGTGGGATGGCGAGTGGGAGATCACCTGGACCACCTTCCGCGACATGGGTGGCGCCTTCATCGTGGCGTTGCTGGGTATCTATTTGCTGGTCGTCGGCCAGTTCCGCAGTTTCAAGCTGCCGCTGGTGATCCTGACGCCAGTGCCGCTGACCCTGGTCGGCATCACGATCGGGCACTGGCTGTTCGACGCGCCCTTCAGCGCCACCTCGATGATCGGTTTCATCGCGCTGGCCGGCATCATCGTGCGCAACTCTATCCTGCTGGTCGATTTCATCCGCCATGAACGGGAAAAGGGAACCCCGCTACGCGCCGCCCTGATCGAAGCCGGCGCCATCCGCTTTCAGCCGATTTTCCTTACCGCGGTGGCGGCGATGATCGGCGCGGCCTTCATCCTGGCCGACCCGATCTTCCAGGGGCTGGCTATTTCGATGGTGTTCGGACTGGCCTCCTCGACGGCGCTGACCCTGCTGGTGATCCCCGCAATCTACATCGTCTTCCGCGACGACGGGTCGGATCTGCCGGAAGAGTAGGAGGGACGAGGTCCATTTGGCTCTTGCAACATCGCGCGACCTCGTCCTTCGAGACGGGCCTTAGGCCCTCCTCAGGATGAGGAATCAAGCATTGGAGCTCGTGTTGCGGATAAGGGCACAGGTGCGGAAACCTCATCCTGAGGAGCCCCGAAGGGGCGTCTCGAAGGACGAGGTCGCTCGGTGCCGTGGGAAAAAAAACGGTTCGACCGGTTATTCGGCCTTCACAATTGAGGTTTCCCAGCCGTCGAATTTGGCATCGCAGGCCTCGGCCAGATCCATGAGGTCGAGGCAGGTTTCGTCGATGGCTTCCTTGTCCACCGGCATATCGAGCCAGATCTGCAGCTTGTAGGGAAGCTTGCCCGGTTCCTCGGCATGGGACTCGTCTCGGATTTCGTAACTGGCGGCCTCGACGGCCTTCCGGAAGCGCGCCCGTGACGCCTCGTCGGCGAAACGAATCAGGAAATCCACTTCGCGTGGCATCGAATGCTGGTCGCCATGTTCCGCCAGATTGCGCAGAACACCATCATTCATCAGGCCCTGCAGTTCTTCCGGCGTCGGATAGAGGATTTTGAAGAAATCCTTCCATTCAGGATCGGGCTTGACGTTAATCTGGAAGCGATAGTCGCTGAACGCCGGCAGCGCCGCGTTGATGCGCTCCTTGGCGATGGTCGCATTGGGTACGTAATTGAAAAAAACGACCATGCCGCCGCTGGTGATACGGCCCACATAACGCCCGCCCAGTTCCTTGCCGGCGATCCGTTCCAACGCATCCTCGACGCCCGCGACAGGTCCATCCAGTTCCTTGCGGCTGGGAAATCCGTCGGCATCCGCCTGGCGAAGCGGCATGGCCAGCATGCAAAGAAATTCGTCCTTGCCCTCGCCCGATGGCCGCGCATCAAGATCGAGCGAAATCAACGCGGGCTTGCCGCGGTCAATTCGAATAAACAGATTCCAACCCATTGATATTAGCTCCTGGCCACTGTTGCGTGTCTATATAGGGCCGCAGGCTAACCGTGAAAAGCTAAGAGAAGCTTTATCGGCGGAAACAGAGTCGGTTTTTGCCTCTCTGCCGTCATTCGATGGCGCGATTCGGCATGTTTCTGGCAACTGGTGGTGTAATGCGTTAGTCTGCGAGTATTGAGGAGACAGCCATGCATATCGTTATCGAATCGAAGGACTTCCGCAAACTTACCGCCGAAACTCAGCGCGAGCTGATCGGCAAGTTCGCCGACCCCAAGCTGCTGGAGTCGAAACGAACCATGCGTAATACGGATACCACCTGGAAAAAGCCGGTGGATATGAACAAGGCCCTGGCGAAGCGCATGGTGAACGGCTTGTCGGAAAATCACCGCAAACGGCTGGAGATTTTTGCCCATAACGGCGGCCGGGCCCGGATGAGCGAACTTCTGGAGGTGACCGGCGACAGCCACTGGCGGGCATTGTCGCTGTTCGAGGGCGCCATGACCCGCCGCTTGCGCCGCCTGATCGGCGACGTGGAGAAAAAAGCGCATCTGATTGGCTGGGATTACGAGACGACGGTCTGGAGCAAGGACCACAAGGAAATCGAGGACGGCGTCTATTACGTATCGCCAAAAACGGCGAAGGCGTTGAAATCGGTTTTGCTTAGCTGACCATCCGTTAGATTCACTCCACTAGTTTCGCGCCCGGGCGGCCGTGATAATAGCCGTTGGATGGCGGGGCGAAGGCGGCAACGGCCTGAATGATGCGGCGTGCCCGTGGCAAGTCGCGGTTGCCGTCGAGCAGCCCGCGCCAGACAAGGGCGATTGCCGTCATGTCGATATGGTGGGGCGACAGCCGGAACCGGCAGATTCCCATCCCGAGCAGTTCGTCGATCTCGGCGCTTAGCTCCACACTGGAGTGTGACAGCGTCTGCATCCCGTTGACCGCAAGAAACTCTTCACCGTCCAGCGTATCGACCGCCATGCCGTCCGGATCGCGGTCGCAGACATACTGGCATCCGTCCTTGTGCAGCCCATGCGCCCGCGCATGATAGCAGCGCGCCGACAGGGCCAATGGCATGCGCCCGAACACCTGGACTTCCAGTTCCGCATCGCCGGCGGATTCCGCCAGCCGGGCGATGGCCTCGCGTGGCAGTTCGGGCGACAGGCAAATTCTGGTCGCGCCGCGCGCCACCAGCCATTGCAGCGTATCTTCGTTATAGACGTTGACCAGCGGCCCGATTGCATGCGGCCGCCCCTGCAGCAGCGGCAGGGCGGTGATGTCGTTGACTTCGACCAGGCCGCCGCACGAGTCGATGAGATCGCGGGTCGCGGCCAATTCTTTTTCGTCGGCGATAAGGCCATAGCCGGACCAGACGATTTCCTTGCCCGTTGCCGCCAGTTCGCTGGCTGCTTCGGCCAGGGCTTCGCCCATCAGGGGCTCGCGTTTGGGGCAGATGACTTCGCCAAGGCAGACGGTATCGACCGGCGCCAGTTCCGCGATGCGGCTATAGAATTCGGAAACCCGGTCAGCCGGCCAGTTGAACAGCAGGGGGCCGAGGGTCAGCTTGGCGGAGTCGCTCATCGCCAGGCCTTCTCGTAAGCGCCGGTGGACTGCCGGCCGCCCTCGGTGATCGACGACAGGTCGACGGCATCGGGCCGTTCGCCGCGCGCCGCCGCGTCGACCGCCCGGCGGAAAGCGGAAACCACTTGCGCGACATAGGCCTTGCCACGCTGGCGGCCTTCGATTTTCAGCGCGGTAACGCCCGCCTTCATCAGTTCGGGCAGTATGCTCGAGACGTCCAGCGAAACCGGCTCCTCGAACAGGTAGGAATCGCGATTACCAGCCCGGAAGCGCCCCTTGCACAGGGTCGGATAGCCCGCGGGCTCGTCGTCGCGGAACTTGTTGATGGTGAAATCGCCAAGCCTGGAGACCAGTTGCCCATCGCGCTCTTCGTAATGCACATGCTCGGCCGGGGAGCAGACGCCGTTCATGTTGGGCGACTCGCCGGTCGCGTACGACGACAGCAGGCAACGCCCCTCGGCCATCACGCACATGCCGCCGAAGGCGAAGATTTCCGTCTCCACCTCGACCGCATCGTTGATCCGGGCGATCTCGTCGACCGTCAGCACGCGGGGCAGCACCACCCGCTTCACCCCGAATTCGTCGCAATAAAATTTGATGGCCTGGGCATTGGCGGCCGACGCCTGGACCGACAGATGTCGCCTGAGATCGGGATGGTTTTGCCGCGCATAATCCAGCAGCCCTATATCGGCGATGATCACCGCCCAGGCGCCAAGCCGCGCCGCATCGTCCACCGCCGCACGCCAAGGTCCCGGATTGCCGGCCCGGGGATATGTATTGATCGCAACCAGCACCTTAACGCCATTCGTCCCAGCGTATTTAATGCCCTCGGCCAACTCGTCGCGGCTGAAATTCAGGCCAGGGAAATTACGGGCGTTGGTTTCGTCGCGAAAGCCAAGATAGATCGCATCCGCGCCCGCATCCACCGCCGCGCGCAGCGACGCGGGCGTGCCGGCGGGGCAGACCAATTCCAGGACTCGCTTGCTCACGGTTGGCGCTCCCGGCGTCGGGCGGGCATGCTGGCGACTTTCTCATCCAGGTCGCGCAACCCTGCCTCCTGCGAGTCGCAGCGCCGCTGCACGGGGGCGACCAGTGCCGCCCGCAGTGTTTCAAGATCGCGCTCGGCGCGCCGGTAGAGTGCGCCGCCGGCCCGCAGCAGCCCGCGCGCGGGGGCGCCCAGCGGTCCTAGCGGCCGTAGCAAATCCTCGGTCAGTGAGATATCGGCCCCGTCCACCGCGTTGCGCAGGGCAACCACCGCGGCCATGTCGCCCTCGATGGCCAGCGCGCGGGAAAAGAACAGCGAATCCCCGTCGATCCGCCCTTCCAGCAGGTCGATCAGGGCGGGCAACGGACCTTTGATAGTGGCCGCGACCGGCTGTTCGGGCTCTTCATCCTCGCCCAGCACATAAAGGCGCGGCGACGGCATGGCCGCGCTGAGGTGGAACCGAAACGGCAAATCCACCGGGTCGATCAGGAAATCGAGGTTGGCCTGCCCTTCCAGCCGTTCGAAGACACCGCGATGGCTGCGCAACAAGGCGGCCATGGCCAGCGACGCGACGGCCTGCAACGCCGGTTTCGGCGCCGGACGCAAGGCGAAGCCAAGCAACAGAACAGGCGAAAGGGCCGGCGCCGTTTTGCCGGACAGGGACATGAACAACAGCCTCCACAATCATGGGCGCGTAAAACGCGCAACGGGGCGAGCATAGGATGCCCCGCCCCGTACGGCTTTGACTCAAATCAAGCGTTCAGCTCCAGGGGAACGGACTGTGCGAGACCGGGTGCAGCTTGCCCTCGGCGTAGCGCGAGAAGCGGAAGGGTTCCAGCAGTTTGCTCTGCTTGCCCAGCAGTTCCTCGGCCACCAACTGGCCGACGCCAATCATCTTGAAGCCATGGTTGGAATCCGCGATGAAATAGGCGTTCTCGCAGAAACGATCGAAGACCGGGAAGGAGTCCGGCGTGAAGCAGCCGATACCGCCCGATGCCTCTTTTTTCCATTTGCCAATCTGACCGGAGAAACGCTCCTGGCAGAAGGCCAGCGCCGAACACCACATATGGGCGAAGTTATCGTCGACGATGAATTCCGGCGATTCCGCGCCGTAGGGGTCGACCTCGACTTCCTTGGCCGGGCGCTCGACCTTGTATGGCGCCGCGCCACCCTGGATGCCACCGAAATTGAAATCGGGCTTGTAGTAGATGCCCCACAGCTTGTCGGTGATCAGCGATCCGTCGACGTCGGAATAGAGCGGCGCATCGGTATCCACATGGATTACCGGCGGCATCTTCCCGTCGTTGGTCTTCAGCAAGTCCGGATCGACGCCCAGCGTGCCTTCCTCGAGGCACCAGTACAGCCACATCGGGATATTGTCATGCGTCGCCCCGTCCGCGCCCTTGATCGAAACCGTGTCGGGCAGGTCCAGCATTTCCCAGAAAGTCCGCACCCAGGGGCCGGCGCCGATCACCACCTCGTCGCATTCGATCGCGCCGCGGTCGGTTTCCACCGCCTCGACCGCGCCCGAACCGTTGGCCCGGCGCAGGCCGGTCACGGTCACGCCGGTCAGGATGCGCACGCCCTCGGCCTCGGCCTTGGCGGCCAGCCCGTACATGGCCTTGGTATTGTTGGCATAGCCGCCGTTCTTTTCGTGCAGGACGGAGGTGATGCCCTGCGCCCGCCAATCACTGAAGAGGCCCTGCATATATTTCGTGCAGTCGGCCTCGCCCTCGATGAAGTCGGATTCGTAGCCAATCGCCTTCTGCTGATCGTGGATAGTGGCCACGTCTTCATGCATTATCTCGGGGCTGATCTGCATATAACCGACCGGGTGATAGGCGAAGGCCTCAGGATCGCTGGCCCAGACCCCCGCGGAGTGCGCCATCAGCTCGCGCATCGCCGGCTGGAAATAATTGTTGCGCACCACGCCGCAGGCGATGCCCGAGGCGCCGGCGGCGATGCCGCCCTTGTCTATGATCAGCACGTCGCCGCCATCGCCCTTGCCGGACGCCTTCAGGCCCGCGGCCAGATGCCAAGCCGTGGAAAGGCCGTGAATGCCGGCGCCGATGATGACGTATTTGGACTTTGTCGGAAAAGCCATATGTTCTCTCCTGCCGTAACCCGGACGCCGATCCATGCGTCGGCGACCGGAACGCTACAACGGAACTTTTTGGCGATTTTATTTTTCCCGACCACCGCTATCGCATGACCGACCCGGAGCGGTCAGATGCATTCCGCCTGCCTGTGCGGCGGGTTGTCGTTGGCCGCCAGTTGCGCCAGCGCGACCGGCAGTTCGTTGTCGTTGGCCACCGCAAATCGGCTGATATCGTCGGCCACTTCACGCAGCATGCCGCGATGCAGGCCGATATCCGTCAGTAAGTGATCATCCAGCACGCGCAGGGTCAGGTATGTCGACCGGCGGACATTCCAGCGCTCGAAGGCCTCGGCCAGGCTTTTGAAGATGGATTGGCGGGGCGCGGACGGCTCCACAATCCGTACATTATCGGGAACCTCGACACCGGCGGCGCGGGCGATGCTGCGTGAAAGAATGTCCAACATGATTTAGTACTCCTAATAGATAATTTCAGCTCATCAGCTCTCCTGTTTTCCTATTTTCATCATTTTCAGGCTTTCCACAAACGACCATATTTCATATAATGGCTTAGTTTTTCTAACTCATCGGAGCAACATGTCCCGTCGCATCGCCCCACTTAACGCCCTGCGCGCCTTCGAGGCGGCGGCGCGCCACCTGAGCTTCACCAGGGCGGCGGAGGAATTGCATGTGACCCCCGCCGCCATCAGCCACCAGATCAAGGCGCTTGAGGATTTTTGCGGCGCGCCGTTGTTTCGCCGCCTGACGCGCTCGTTGCTGTTGACCGACCAGGGCCAGGCCGCGCTGCCGGTCCTGCGCGAGGGGTTCGATATGCTGGCGGCCGGGTCGCTACAGCTATCCCGGCAGCGGGACGACAATGTCCTGACCGTCAGCGCCGCCCCCTCGATCGCGGGTAAATGGCTGGTCGCGCGGCTGGAGCGATTTCGCTTGCGGCATCCCGATATCGACGTACGGCTGGACGCCACCAACCGGGTGACCGATTTCGAGCGCGATGGGATGGATCTGGTGATCCGCTACGGCGCCGGAATCTATCCCGGCCTGCATGTGGAGCCACTGCTTTCGACATCCGTGTTCCCGGTTTGCAGCCCGGGACTGTTGGAAAATGGCCCCCCGCTGAATGTTCCCGGGGACCTGGCCCGCCACACGCTGCTGCATGTCGACTGGACGTCCCAGAACGCCACATGGCCCAGTTGGCGCATGTGGCTGTTGGCTGCCGGGGTGGAGGGCGTGGATGTCGAGCGCGGGCCGCGCTTCAACGACGCCGGCCTGGTCATGCAGACCGCCATTGCGGGCCAGGGTGTGGCGCTGGCCACCGATGTGCTGGCCGTGGACGATTTGGCCGCCGGACGGGTGGTGCGGCTGTTTGAAATCTGCGTGCCGGTGGATTTCGGCTATCACATTGTCATCCCAAAGGAAAAGGTGGAAAGCCCCAAGGTCGCGGCTTTCGCGGCCTGGCTACGTGAAGAGGCGACCCTGATGGGAAGCGACGCCGCTACCCCATGAACGCGCGGCGCAGCATGTTGAGGCCGGCGATGAACAGGACCACCAGCACCACCGTGCGGAAGGTGTCGGCGTTCAGTTTGCGGCGAAGCTGCTGACCCAGCCACATGCCTACAAAGACGGCGGGTGTCGCGGCCAGCGACCAGCCGGTCAGCTCCAGCCCCAGCACGCCAAAGGCCCACAGCGTGATAAGCAGGATAATCCCGCCATAGGCATAGGTAACGCCGATCGCCGCGACGAACTCATCCTTCTTCAGACCCAGCCGGAACAGGTAGAAGGCAATCGGTGTGCCGAAGAAGCTGGAAACCCCGCCGGAAAATCCGGAACACAGCCCCATGGCCGGCGCCACCCAGCGCTCCTGGGTAGCGGACATGACGCTGTCCGGCTGGTAGTGGGCCATGGCCACGAACAGCATGGTGAGGGCGCCCAGCATGCCGATTACGATCTGCGGCTCCGCCCATGCCAGGACGGCGACGCCGGCGACCATGCCAAAGGGCTGGACCGCAAGCAGCGGCCAGGCGCGGCGCACGACCTGACGCCATCGGCCACCCTGCCAGCCCTGCCACAGATTGGAGGCGATGATTGGGACCGACATGACGGAAACGGCGACCGGCACCGGCACGAACAGGGTCATGATCGGAACCGCCACCAGCGGCAGTCCCATTCCGGTTACCCCCTTGACCATTCCGCCCGCCGCCAGTCCGCCGGCAATGGCGAGCATGGTTATCCAGGTCAGGTCTTCCAACGATGTTTCCTTCCAGGCAGCGCGCACCGGATTGCCAGGGTTTGGCAAAAAACGAGATGTAGTGTATGAGTTTCTATTAGTTCAAGCGAGCCGGCATGCTGGACCTGCATAGACTCGCAAGCCGGATTTGGCAATGATTCCAGTTATCGCGGAGGCCGTGAAACGAGATGAAGGACTTGCTGGAGCCCAGCGAATCGAGGGCCGGGCCAGCCGAAGACGACCGCGCCCACGGCTCGGCGCTGGCCAAGAGCATGGCGGTTCTCGACCTCGTGGCCGCGGAAGGCCGACCGCTTGGCCTGATGGAGGTGACCGAGCGGCTGGGTTTGTCCAAGCCGACGGTCCACCGCATCATGCGCCAACTGGAAGACGAGGGCCTGCTGCGGCGCGAACCCCTGCGTGACCGCTACGCCGTCGGCCCGCGCCTCTGCGCCCTGTCGATTAACGCACTCTCCAGCGCCGTTCAGGGTGGCGCGGTGCATGCGATCCTGGCCGAGCTCGTCGCGAACATGGGCGAGACCTGCAATATCGGCCTGCTTGACCGCACGGAAATCGTCTATGTGGACCGCGTTGAATGCGACTGGCCGCTGCGGCTGCAACTGGCGCCCAACAGCCGCGTGCCCGCCCATTGCACCGCCAACGGCAAGCTGATGCTGGCCTTTCTGGATAGCCGGACTCGTGAAAAGCTGATCGCCGGCATGGCGCTGACGCGCTTCACGGATAAGACCATCACCGACCCGGCGCGGCTGGAAGGGGAATGCCAGGCCATCCGCCGCGACGGCCATGCTGTTAACAATCAGGAATTTCACCTTGGCCTGATCGGCCTGGCCGTGCCAATTCGCAACGGCGATGGCCGCGTGATAGCAGGGCTGGCCATGCACAGCCCCGTGCCCCGGCTGGATATCGACGGGCTGCGCGACCATCTGCCGGCACTGCGCGAGGCCGCCGCCCGCATGGAGTCGGCCCTTAAAGAAAATTGCCGGGAGGGATGAAGAAAATGGCCGGCGGCATGCCGAGCGAATCCGCCGCGGGCCAGCGCGTGACGCGCATAATCCTGCATCGGCTGCGCGCGCCCCTGCGGGTTCCCTACAAGCTGTCCTTCGGCCCTGTCGAAGCCTTCGATACGATCCTGGTCGAAATCGCCGGCGAGGGCGGCCGCGTCGGGTTTGGCGAGGCGACCTTCCTGCCCGGCTATTCCGAGGGGACAATGGAAGGGTCCTGGGGCCGCGCCACCGCGTTGGCGGAGCAGGCGGCGGGCGGGACAACCGGCGAAATCATGGCGCTGGCGGCTTCGCTGTTGCAGGAAGGTCCCTTCACCGCCACCGCGTTCACGACGGCCTGCGAGATGCTGTCCGGCCATCCGATGCTGACGCGCCAGGAGACCGTCGCCGTGCCGCTGCTGGCGATCGTCAATGCCGATGATCCGGCGGGATACGAGGCGGAAATCGAAACTCATCTGGCGGCCGGCTACGGTACGCTCAAGGTCAAGGTCGGCTTCGATATGGAACCCGATCTCGCCCGGGTGGAACGGATCCGGCAATTCGTCGCGGGGCGCGCCGCGATCCGGGTGGACGGCAACCAGGGTTATGGCCGCGATGAGGCTTTGCGTTTCGCCGCCGCGCTGGAGCCCGAGGGGATAGAACTGCTGGAACAGCCGGCGGACGCGGCCGACTGGGAAACCGCTGCAGACCTGGCAAAGGTCGCCCGGGTTCCGATGATGCTGGACGAATCCATCTTCGGCATCGCCGATGTGGAGCGCGCGGCGGAATTGGGCGCGGCCCGATATATTAAGTTCAAGTTGATGAAGGCAGGGGGTATGGACCGGCTGGCGACGGCGCTGGCCCGCATTCGGGCGCTGGAAATGATCCCGGTGCTGGGCAACGGCGTGGCCGGCGGTGTCGGTTGCTGGATGGAGGCCTGCGTGGCCGCAAGCATGATCGAAAACGCCGGTGAAATGAACGGATTTCTGAAACCGGCCGCCAGCATCTTTACGCGGCCCGTCAGGGTCGAAAACGGGGCGATGATCCTTGAGGCCGGCGGGATGCCGGAAATCAATCCGGCAACATTGAGAGACCTCACCGTCGGCAAGAAGGAGTTTACGGGCAGATGAATATGCAAGCGGTGGAGGCCGCGAAGGGACGCAAACTGGTGACCGGCGTGATTGGCGCCGACACCCACATCGTCGGCAATCGGATTCTTTCCATGGCGCTGGAGGAAGCCGGCTTCGAGATCATTACGCTGGGCGCTATTACCCCGGCCGAGGATTTCATCAAGGCGGCGATCGAAACGGCGGCCGACGGGATCATGGTTTCCTCGCTATACGGGCAGGGCGAACTGGATTGCCGGGGCTTCCGCGATATGTGCATCGAGGCGGGCCTGGAAGACATTCTGATCTATGTCGGCGGCAATCTGGTGGTCGGCAAACAGGACTGGGCGGATGTCGAGCGCCGCTTTCTGGAGATGGGCTTCGACCGGGCCTTTCCGCCCGGTACGCGCGGCGACGACGTGATCGAGAAACTGAACGCCGATTTCACCGCGCGCACACAAGGCAAGCGAATCGCAGAATGAGTAATCGCGCGGACATGGCGCTGTTGATCGATTTCGGCAGTACCTACACCAAACTCAGGGCCGTCAATCTGGCAAAGGGCGCCATCGTGGCGACCGGTCAGGGCCCTTCGACCGTAACCACCGACATCACAATCGGCATGCAGGCCGCGCTGGACGATCTTTCGGCGCATATGGGCGGGCTGCCCGAGTTCAAACACCGGCTTGCTTCCAGCAGCGCGGCCGGCGGATTGCGCATGGTGACGGTCGGGCTGGTCAAGGAACTTACCGCCGAGGCGGCCCGGCAGGCGGCGCTGGGCGCCGGCGCGAAGCTGGTGGGCAGCTATTCCTACCGGCTGACCGATGGCGACGTCGAGGGGATCGTCGCGCTGGCCCCCGACGTGCTGTTGCTAAGCGGCGGCACCGATGGCGGCAACAGTGAGGTCATCCTGCATAACGCGGCCAGACTGGTGGACAGCTCGCTCGTCTGCCCGGTGATCGCCGCCGGAAATCGTAACGCCGCCGATGAAATCGCGGCCCTGTTCAAGTCGGTCGGCAAGCCGCTGACCGTCACCGGCAATGTCATGCCAGCGTTCCAGGAGCTCGATATCGACCCGGCGCGCGAGGCGATTCGCCAGGTGTTTATCGACCGGATCGTCCATGCAAAGGGTATCGACCGCGCGGCTGAAATGTTCGACGCCGTACTGATGCCGACTCCGGCGGCGGTGATGGCGGGCGCTAAATTCCTGTCGGAGGGGACGAAGGATAACGCCGGTCTCGGCCCGCTGGTGGTTATCGATATCGGTGGGGCCACGACGGATGTGCATTCCATCGCCGCCGGCAACCCGGCGGGCGAGGGCGTGGTGCAGTACGGCCTGCCGGAACCTCATGAGAAACGCACGGTCGAGGGCGATCTGGGCATGCGGCACAATGCACGCGCGATCGTCGAGACGGCGGGCCTGGAACGGGTTGCCGAGGATGCGGGCGCGAGCACGCAAGCCGTCGAAGACTGGCTGGCAAACGTCGAGGCCGATGTCGAAATCCTGCCGGCGAAGGCGGAAGACATCGCCATTGACCGGGCGCTGGCCCGCGCCGCCATCGCGGTCGCGATGAAGCGCCATGCGGGAACGATCAGGATTGCCCATACCGCGAACGGCCCCGTGACGGTCCAGGAAGGCAAGGACCTGACCGGTGTCGCCGTGTTGATCGGAACCGGCGGCGCGCTGGCCCACGCGCCGGGGCCGGCCGGCATTCTTGCGGCGGCCCTGTCCGACAGCAATGACCGGACTTCGCTCAGACCCGCCGCGCCGGCGATATATATTGATCACGACTACCTGCTTTACGCCGTGGGGCTGTTGGCCCAGGTCGAACCCGATGCGGCGTTTGCGATGGCGATGAACGGAATGACCCTGACGAGAGGTGAAGATGAGCAACGCGGCACAGGCTGAGGGAACCCGCCCGCCCTTTTCGGCGGCGCGAATCGACGATGATGACTTCGCCGCAATGCGGCGGGAAAACCTCGCCCGTTGGCCAACCGGCGCGGAGGTCGATATCGACGAGGCCGTCGCCTACCACCAGGCAATGCCGGCGCATAAAAATCTGGCGGCGGTGATACGTAAGGCGGATGCGGAAGGAAGATGCCTGACCCAGCCGCGCGGCGGTTTCGGGACCATGGAACTGCAACTCGAACTCATGCGCCAGCTTGATCAGGACGGTATGGCCGATATCGTGCCGACCACGACCGACAGCTATACCCGCAACGAACAATGGGAAAATGCCGCGGTTGGCATCGAGGAGTCGGAGAAAGCCGGGCGGTCCATGCTGAACGGTTTTCCGATTGTGAATTATGGGCCCAGGGCCGCGCGGCAACTGGTCGAATCCATCAACAAGCCCGCCATTATCCTTTCGGGCACATCCTTTCCGAAACTGACCAGTGAAGTCGGATTTGCGGCGGGGTACACCGGCTATCTCGGCTCGGGCCTCGCTTATACGACCTCTTATACAAAGACGGTCTCCATCGAGGATGGAATACGGAACTATCAGTATCTCGACCGGCTTGCCGCGCTCTATCAGGAAAAGGGCGTGGAACTGCATCGGCGCCAGCCCGGTTTCCTGACCGGCACCAACGTCCCGCCCTGCATCGCGATCATCACCGGCGTAGTCGACGTGCTGCTGGCCGCGGAACAGGGTGTGCGCAATTACGGGCTGGAGCTGGCGCAGACGCTGCATCTATTTCAGGACGCCGCCGCCATTCGGGCCTGCCGCGAACTGGCCCAGGAATATCTGGTGAAAGCCGGCTATCACGATGTGTTCACACCGGTAACCTCGCTGCACTGGATGGGCGCCTGGCCTTACGACGACGCCCAGGCCGCCGCGCTGGTTTCCTACGGTGGGACACTGGCGGCCATCGGCGGCGCGGTAAGCGTGACTACCAAGAGCACGCATGAGGCTTTCGGCATCCCGACGCCGGAAGCCAACGCGGAGGGCCTGCGCACGACCCGCATGGCGGTTTATCTGGCGCGCCGGATCCGCATGGATGACACGCCGGAATTCAAACGCGAAAAGGAAATGATCTGTAAAGAAGTCCGCTCGATCATGGACAGGATACTGGAGATGGGCGACGGCGACGTGGCAATCGGCACGGTCCGCGCTTGCGAGGCCGGGGTGCTGGACATTCCCTGGTCGCCCAACCAATTTGTAAAAAGCCGGATACTGCCGGCGCGCGATGTGGACGGGTATCTGCGCATCCTGCAGCCGGGCGACATGCCGTTTCCGAGAGACGTTCTGGATTATCACGAGGAACGGTTGCGGAAACGAGCGGAAAAGGAAGGGGTTACATACGGTCGCGACCTGGCGGTCAGCAGTGTTTACGAGATTTCAGAAGGGTTGGAAAAGCTGTTGCCGGTACATACAGGTTGACAGTATCCGCGGCTACTTTCTAAAATGAGATATCGTGTCTCGTTTTTTGATATTCTGGCACTGACTGTGAATTTGTGCCGCAAAAGCGAGAATCCCGGTGGTAATGAGCAGGCCGCTGTTGTTAACCTGTCGCCACCGTAACGTTGCCACGGCAACATCAACCTAACGGCAGAAATATGCCAACGGGAGGAACTTTAATGAATACAAAACTCAAATGGGGTGTGCCCGTCCTTGGACTGGTCGCCGCGATCGCCATGGGCCTGCCGGCCCAGGCGGACAAACACAGCACATTGCCGGACACGATGGACAAGCCGGGCGGATTCCCGGAACGTCCCCTTTCCATGATCGTGCCCTACGGCCCGGGCGGCGGTTCCGGCCAGGTTTCGCGTGGCATGATCCAGGGCGTCAAGGACGCCACCGGCATCGACATTACGCCGGATTACAAGCCGGGTGGGTCCGGCATGGTCGGCCTGAAGACCTACATGGCGGCCCCGGCGGACGGTTACACAGTGCTTGAGCATATCGACGATGCGACCAGCGCATTCGCGATCGGTAAAAGCGATATTCACCCCGCCAACGATTTGATCCCGCTGGTTATTTCGCAAATCACCTTCAGCCAGATCTATATTCGCACCAATGAAGATCGCTTCACCGACTGGGCCTCATACGTCGAGTACGTCAAATCCCGGGACGGCAAGTCGACCATCGCCAACGTGGCCGGCGAAGGCTCGATGGAGCGCGTCAACATGAACCGCATCGCCGGCGATTTCGGCATGAAGGCTCAGCAGATCAGCTTCGACAAGGGTGGCCCGCGCTACGCGGCGTTGAAGGGCGGCCAGGTCGATGCGCTGTTCGAGCAGCCGGGCGACGTGCGCGGCTTCCTGGAAAGCGGCGACTTCAAGCCGATCCTGACCCTGCTGCATGAACG
>JADFVY010000094.1 GCA_015222795.1 Pseudomonadota bacterium
GCCGTGATTGTATTTCGACAGCCCGTGCCGGTGGATCGCCGCCAGCGCCGCGTCGGCCCGCGTCAGGTCCGCCTCGCGGAACGCAGCATCGTCGTTCAGCACTGCCTCCAGCCGCGATGGGCCCGACGCGTCGTAATAAATCCCGAGATCGTCCACCGCCAGCGACAACGGCGGCGCCGCGCGCGAGGCCAGCGTCAGCGAGCGCAGGAATCCGTCCTCCAGCGCCAGATAGGGCAGCCCGTGCCCCGCCGCGAAGGCCCGGGCGCGGTCGGCCGTCGGCCGGTGGCCCCAGCCGGCGATGGCGTCCAGACGCCCCGCGCGCCAACCGGCCCGCAACCCCGGAGCCAGCCAGACCACGCGCTCGGCGCCCAGAAAGGCGGCGAGATGCGGAATTTGCGAAAGGCGCCATGAAAAAACGCCGACCACGCTATGATTGCGGCCGATTGGCAACGATACTTCCCTGTCTGGCCCCGCTTCGCCCTTGGAGCGATTGATGTCGCTCTCCGGCGCATGGGCCTCGGCTATACTATCTGACCGGGCATGTGTATGTGCAGTGATGACTTCCCCGGTACGGTACTCATAATGTGGCATATATGCCTCCCTGGGACAACCGCAACTCGGGGACAACCGCAACTCGCATTGGATTGCTTTTTATCTTTCTTCCCCGGAAATTCAAACAGCTTCCGATTTCCCTCATATGCGCGTAAAAACACACTGTTAAGAGCACATAATTATTATATGTTTCACGCTACATCCTAACCTGTGGTTTAATCATGCCAATGAGGTGCGGAATGGGCAGGTGACTTAATACGGTAGTATGTCATGCGGCCCCTTCAACGGGATGGGCCCCAGGGAGACAAAGGCGAAAATGGAAATCTTTAGTTGTAGCGCAATGCCGGCCCGAAAACGGCCCGCGCCCGGGCGGAGGGATCGGCGGTCCCTGTCAACTGGCGGTGGGTCATCGACTTCGCTGGAAAGCTTGCGTTGTGGAAGTTAAATCGAACCGACAGAAATTTGACGAGGTGCCGCCGCCCGGCGCGCCGTCTCTGGCCGTGTTCTACGATGTGTCGCGGCTGGTCAACCGCGCGCACGGCACGGTGGCGACGGGGATCGACAGGATCGACCTGCGCTTCGCGCGCGCCGTTCTGGATCGCCATGGCGAGGACTGTCACTTCGTCGTCAGGGTGCGGCGTCGCGTCGTGCTCGCGGAACGCTCGTTGATCGTAGCGCTCATCGACGCGCTGGAACGGATCTGGTTCGATGGCGGCGGCCACGAACCCGCCATCCTGCGCGGGCTGGAAAAGGCGGCCATCCGTTCGTCGCTGACCGATATCCGGCCGGATCGCCCCAAATCGGCGGCGGGTTGGCCGTCATGGCTGTTCGGCCAGGCCCGGCTTGCCGCGGTGGCGGCCCGGCGCCGGGCGCGCAATGCGATGCGGCGCTCCGCGATGCTCGAGGTCGCCAAACTCTGCGAGGGGCGGGCCGGCGTTTATATCACCTGCTCCCACACCGGTCTGGCCCGGCAAATGGGCGCGCTCGCCATGCTCGGGCGCGCCGGCGTAACCCGAACAGTCGCCTATATCCACGACCTGATCCCGATAGAATATCCGGAATTCACCCGCGCCGGGCAATCCCGGGTCTTCGCGGGTTTCCTTGGCGAACTGGCCAACGCGGGGGCTGATTTCATCGCCAACTCAAACGACACGGCCCGCCGCCTCGAGGCTTATGCGGCCCGCAAGGGCTGGCCGGCCGGCCCGGTTTCGGTGGTCTATCCCGGTATCGAGGGGGCGCCGCCTCCCGATCGGCCGCCCGTGGAGGTGGACCAGACCCCATATTTCGTCGTTGTCGGCACCATCGAGCCACGCAAGAACCACCTGCTGCTGCTGCGCATCTGGCGCGAGCTGGCGCAATCGGGCCATGCGCCGATGCCGCGCCTGCATGTCGTCGGCAAGCGCGGCTGGGAGAACAAACGGGTTTTCGAAATCCTGGACAATTGCACCGTCACCCGCGACCATGTGACCGAGCATAACGACATGACCGACGCCGAACTGGCCGCCCTGCTTCAAGGTGCCCGCGCCCTGCTGTTCCCGTCCTTCGCCGAGGGTTTCGGCCTGCCGCTGGCCGAGGCCGTTGCGGCGGGCGTGCCGGTGATCGCGTCGGACCTGCCGGTATATCGTGAAATCGCGGGGCACGGGGTCGACTATCTCGACCCGCTCGACGCCGCCGGATGGCGGGAGGCGATTATGGAATTAGCTCAAAAACCACGGATTGGGAGCGATCATCGCATATGTGCTTCATTCCCCGCCTGGGAAAGCAGCGCCACAACTTTCCTCAATCTGGTCGCGGAGAATTAAAATGGACGACGGGACTCAAGCACTAAAGTCTCTGGACAATGAACCGGTCGCCGCGACGGATGTTGAATCC
>JADFVY010000001.1 GCA_015222795.1 Pseudomonadota bacterium
CCCTGGGGCGGCGGCCGCGTGTCGCGGAACAGGGTGTGGCCGGATTGTTGCTCCAGGATACTGTCGCCCTGTGTCAGAGACCAGGACGCGTCGGCGACGGCGTAGAATCCGGAACCCCGGCCGCCATCGTCGATGGCGCCGTAGTCCCGCAGCGACAGGATTACGCTGTAACCGTCCGGCAGGGCCAGCGATTGGCCGAAATCCTCGGGAAACTTGATCGTCTTCTGTGCGTATGAGTCGAAAATCGTGCCGATCGTGCCCGAGGCGATTGCCACCACGATGCCGGCATGAATAATCCCGACCGGCAGGTAATAGCGCCGAACCAGTGGCCGGCCCCAGTGGTGCCGCATGGCTTCGGCCAGCCACATGCTGGCGGCGATCAACAGGTAGGTTCCGGCGGCGAAGGCGGCGTCCAGCCAGCCGAAGATTGCAACTGTCTTGCCCGAGGTCATGCCGATGCCCCGGAAGTGGCTCTCGAAGGGCTGCCAGACCAGGGCCGTGACTATTGCGGCGGCGAGCGCGCAGAGGGTAGCCACCCAGCGCCATCGCCTGTGCAACGGCATGAAATAATGCCCGCCGACCAACCCGAACAGGATCGCCAGCGGCGCCAGCCAGCGGTTGACGCCGAAACCGTAAACGTCCCACTGGTCGAAGGCGCGGCGCAGTTCGGCTATTTCATCCGGGGTGGACCAGCGCTTCAGGGTCTCGAAGAAGGGTTTCAATGCCTCGGGGCGCGGTAGATCCAGCCAGGCGCTTGCAAATGCCTCGGTGAGGTGCCCAAGGGCGATCGCGGCGGCGGCGCAGAAGGCAATTACGGCGATGCGGATCAGGGTGACGGATTCGTCGCTGGCGCCCTTGCGGCGCGCGCCGGCCCGCCATCCCAGTGTCAGAGCGGCCAGGGTCAGGCCGCCAAGCATCACCGCCGCCGCCGCATACAGAGAGAACGATGTCTCGCCCACATACCGGTGGGAGGACGCCAGAATTACATTGCGCGTCACCGCCATGGATATAAGGGCGGCGGCCGCGCTCAACAGGGCGAGCAGGGGGGAGAGGATGGCGAATGTCGCGCGCATCCTGTATTTGCGCAGACAATGCAGTTGCGCGGTCGCCAGCGCCCAGACGACGAAAACGCTGGTCTGTACCGGGTCCCAATGCCAGATCTGGCCGTAGGTAACGTCCTCATAGGCCCACCACATGCCGACCGCCAGCCCGCCGGAAAGCACCAGCCATCCCGCGCGCATATAAAGCGGACCAAGCCGGTCCCAATCGCCGCCCCGCCCCGCCAGGGCCTGCAGCGCCGCTCCGGCGGGGACCAACAGCAGGATATAGGAGAGGAATAGCTGTGGCGGGTGGAAGGCCATCCAGGGGCTCATCAGATGGGCGTTCATGCCTTGGCTGGTCAGGCGGACAGCATCGTCGGGCGGCGTGGCGGCAAAGGGGCTCCAGAAGCTGGCGGCCAGGGCGAACAGGGCCAGCAGAATGAGGGCGCCGGGCGCGGCCCAGCCATCGCGCCTGCACATCGATGGCGTAAACAGGGCGGTCAGCATGGCCATGAACAGCAGCGTGCTCTCGTCCCCGCCCCACAGATTGGCCAGCTTCAGATACCAGGGCAGGTTGGTGGCGCTGTAAAGCCAGACATGGCGCAAGGCGAAATCGTCGGTGAGCAGATGGACGGCCAATGATACCGTTGCGGCCAGCAGCAGCGCGAGGGAGATCCGGGCAAGGACAGGGCGGTATTCGGCGCGGAACAGGCCAATGATTGCCAGAAGGGCGGCCGCGCCCACCGCCATGCGCTCGGTGACCGGCCCCGAAAGATAGAGCGCCAGGCAGAGGATGATGGCGAGCGCCCACCACCGGCGCGCCAGAGCATTGAGGCCGGCAGTCACCACTGGCTCACGCAGTCTCTTCGTCTGTCAGGCCCAACTCCCCGGCCATGTCCTCGCGCATTTTGTATTTCTGGATCTTGCCGGTCACCGTCATCGGGAAACCATCGACGAATTTGACGTAGCGCGGGATCTTGTAATGGGCGATCTGGCCCTCGCAGAAGGCTTTGATGTCTTCCGCGCTGGGGTTGGCGCCTTCGCGCAGCTTTACCCAGGCGCAGATTTCCTCGCCATATTTCGGGTCGGGCACGCCGAATATCTGGACATCCTCGATATCGGGGTGGCGATAGAGGAATTCCTCGATCTCGCGGGGATAAATATTCTCGCCGCCGCGGATCAGCATGTCCTTGATGCGCCCGACGATGTTGCAATAGCCTTCCTCGTCGATGGTGGCGAGATCGCCGGTATGCATCCAGCCGGCGTTGTCGAGTACTTCCGCCGTCTTTTCCGCGTCGCCCCAATAACCCAGCATCACCGAGTAACCCCTTGTGCAGAGCTCGCCCGGCGCGCCCGGCGCCACGACCTTGCCCGCCTCGTCGATGATCTTGACCTCGATATGGGGTTGCGCGCGGCCGACGGTGCTGACGCGCCGGTCCAGCGGGTCGTCGGCGGAGGTCTGGAAGCTGACCGGGCTGGTTTCCGTCATGCCGTAGGCGATGGTGACTTCCGACATGTTCATCTCGCCGACCACGCGCTTCATCACCTCGACCGGGCAGGGGGAACCCGCCATGATGCCGGTGCGCAAGGACGAGAGGTCGAACTTGCTGAAATCGGGATGCTGCAACTCGGCGATGAACATGGTCGGCACGCCGTATAATGCGGTGCAGCGCTCTGCCTGAACGGTCTCCAGCACCGACAGCGGTTCGAAACCCTCCCCCGGATAGACCATGGCGGCGCCGTGGGTCAGGCAGGCGAGATTGCCCAGCACCATGCCGAAACAGTGATACAGCGGTACCGGAATACAGATCCGGTCGTCCTCGGTGAGCCGCATCGCCTCGCCGATGAAAAAACCGTTATTGAGAATATTGTGGTGGGTCAGCGTCGCGCCCTTGGGTGAGCCCGTGGTGCCGCTGGTGAACTGGATATTGATAGGGTCGTCGAATTGCAGCCCGGCGGCGATGTCGGCCAGCCGCTCGCGCTCGCCGGCTCCGGCCATGCCGGCGACCTCGTCGAATGCGATCATGCCCTCGGATTTGCCGCCGATCTGGATGACGAACCGTAAATCCGGCAGTTTCGGCGCCAGTTCGCGGATCATGCCCAGGTAGTCGCTGGTCTTGAAGCTGGTCGCGGTTACCAGCGCCTTGCAGCCGACCTTGCCCAGCGCGTATTCCAGCTCGACCAGGCGATAGGCCGGATTGATGTTGACCAGGATCATGCCGGCCTTGGCGGTGGCGAACTGGGTGACCACCCA
>JADFVY010000095.1 GCA_015222795.1 Pseudomonadota bacterium
CCCTCGCCCGGCTTGTCCGCGCTGAGCGGCTGGATATGGAACTGGATGTCGGGCGTGGCCAGGCCCGGATCGGTCTTGGTAAAAATGCAAACCTGACTGGCCGCGATGGTCAGCGGCCCGGTGCGGAACAGCATGAATTCGATGCCCATCAGCATCTTGCGGATCGGGTTGTTGACCTCGTCGTTCAGGGTGATTTTCCCCCTGGTCTTGTAGATCGAGCGGATCTGCAGATGATCCTGCAGGTTCTCGCCGACGCCGGCCAGGTCGCGAACCGGATCGATGCCCGTGTCCTTCAGATGCTGCGCGGGCCCCACGCCCGACAGCATCAGGATTTGCGGTGAGCCGATGGAGCCGGCGGACAGGATTACCTCGCCGTCCGACAGGGCTTCGCCGGGTTGCCCCTTGACCGTCCAGGCAACACCGGCGGCGCGGGCGCCGTCGAAAATAACGCGCTGCACCAGCGCATGGGTGACGATCTTCAGGTTCGCGCGGCTTTTGACCGGGTTCAGGTAGCCGGTCGCGGTGCTGCAACGCAGCCCCTTGCGGCAGGTCTGCTGGAAATAACCGGCGCCCTCCTGAACGGCGCCGTTGAAATCGTTGTTGCGCGGAATGCCGGCCTCTTCGGCCGCGTCGATAACGACGTCGCACAATTTGCTTTTGATGCGCACGCCGGACACCGCGATCGGCCCGCCCGCGCCGTGATAATCGTCGCCGCCCCGTTCCTGGTCTTCCGACTTGCGGAAATAGGGCAGGACATCGTCATACGACCAGCCCGCGTTTCCCAACTGCCGCCAGTGATTGTAGTCCTCCTGCTGGCCGCGGATATACAAAAGGCCGTTGATCGAACTCGACCCGCCCAGCACCCTGCCGCGCGGCCATTGCAGGCGGCGCCCGTTCAGGGCGGGATCCGGCTCGGTCAGATAGCACCAGTCCGTCGCCGGATTGTGCATGGTCTTGAAATAACCGACGGGCACATGGATCCAGGGGTTCCAGTCCCGTCCGCCAGCCTCTAGCAGCAGCACGCGGTTTTTCGGATCGGCCGACAGCCGGTTGGCCAGCACGCAACCGGCCGAGCCGGCGCCGACGATGATGTAATCGAATGTTTCAGCGGAATTCACCATTTTACCTTGCCCGTCACGGGCATCCTCCCTGCTGTTCCGATTATGCGCAAACCGGATAATAAAATTACACAATATCCCCTCGGAAACATTGATACTTGCACATTGGAAAAGAAGATGCAATAATGATACTTATAGTCTCATTATATGAGACTGTTGTAATTTAAAAGTAAGGGTCGGCATAGCGACCCACGCAATCGGTTGAGGTTTAACGTCCACGGGAGAGAACATCATGCTCAAGGAAAAACTCAGCGCGGTTTCACGCCGCGACCTGTTCCGGCTCGCGGCCACTTATGGCTGGAGCTCCACTCTGATAGCGGCTGGCGGCATGGCCGGCGCCGTAACGCTGCCCCGCCTCGCGGAAGCCGCGAATTCCACCTACACGAAACGCCTTGGCAAGGAGGCGAAGTTCACGCTGAAGTTCGGCGCGGCCGGCTTCAACGAGCGCAATCTTCTGATCG
>JADFVY010000096.1 GCA_015222795.1 Pseudomonadota bacterium
GGCTTGATCTGGAGACATCCGTTTAATGGCATCCTCCGTATACCCCATGGCTACCAAGACTTTCCGTTGATCCTGTGTAATCATAAAT
This sequence comes from Pseudomonadota bacterium, assembly GCA_015222795.1. Classification (GTDB taxonomy): domain Bacteria; phylum Pseudomonadota; class Alphaproteobacteria; order UBA8366; family JADFVY01; genus JADFVY01. Next base: position 89 of record JADFVY010000096.1, read on the forward strand.
GACACGCCAGCGGGAATTTGGGCTGATTGATCAGAATCGATACTCTCCTCGGGTAATCCGGGGACGCAATACGTATTTAGCCGCAAAGTCAGAGTCGATTAAGTGTCGTCCCCCGAATTTCCAATCGTTGAGGCAATGAAGAAGTAGCATGCTGCCTTCTACGGTTTGCGAGAGCAAAACCTCACCTGTGAAGAAATATACAAACTTATACCGTGTTATAGTTCTTTTTTGACATAACTGGATAAACTTCATATAACTTTCTCATGGATCCAGTTCGCAACCCATTCGCACCAGGCGCGGGCTCTCAACCTCCCGAGTTGGCTGGCCGAGACGAAATCATCTCAGATGCTGAAATTGCCTTGCAACGCATTCTCTTGGGAAGGCATGACAAGTCTCAGATCCTCTTGGGATTACGCGGAACCGGCAAGACTGTTCTTCTGAATAAGATTGAGCAATTGGCAGAATCCTATAGCCATCTGACCGCTTTCATCGAAGCGCCAGAAGATAAGTCTCTGGCTGAACTGCTCTATCCCAAGATCCACCAGACACTCCACAAACTCTCGGTGATTGAGGGCGCGAAAGCGACTGCTCACAGTGCAATGCGCGCTCTTCGGGCGTTTGCTAGTGCGTTTGAACTTTCTGTTGGCGACGTTTCGATTTCCGTCGATCCTGAAGCTGGTACCGCAGATAGCGGAATTCTTGCATACGATCTGAGCGATCTATTCATCCGTGTTGGCGAGGCCGCACAGTCAGCGGGTAAGGCTTGGACACTCTTAATTGACGAAGTTCAGTACCTTTCCGAACCGGAACTTTCTGCACTGATCGTCGCCATACATCGGGTCAACCAGAAAAACCTGCCAGTCATGTTTTTCGGCGCGGGACTTCCACAAGTCGCGGCGCTGTCAGGTGACGCAAAATCCTATGCTGAGAGGCTATTCAACTATCCGCCTGTCGGTGCACTCGATGATCCAGCAGCCATTGCAGCGATTCGACAGCCGATCGAGGATGAAGGTGAATCGATTTCAAATGACGCACTTCAAGTTATTCTAGACCGAACACAAGGCTATCCGTACTTTCTCCAGGAATGGGGATATCAGGCTTGGAACACAGCAGATGCATCACCGATCGGCTCTGTCGATGTCGAGCGCGCTTCTTCCGCCGCAATTCGGCGACTTGATGAAGGCTTCTTCCGTGTTCGTTTTGATCGATTGACGCCGAAGGAACGTGAATACGTTATCGCGATGGCGAGGCTGGGCGGAGGCCCTTACCGTTCTTCGGATGTAGCTGATGTGCTTGGTGAACGCGTTCAAAGTCTCGGGCCGCGTAGAGCAATGATCATCAGAAAGGGGATGATCTACAGCCCAGCTTATGGCGATATCGCTTTTACCGTTCCAATGTTCGAAGACTATCTTGAGCGAACATCAGTGATGGCTTCGAAGTGAAGCCGGAATCCAGGCCGCGCAACTATGCAAAACCGAGTTCCAGCGACAGCGCATTCAAATAACCACCGCTAATGTTCTGGCCGAACCCGCAGGCCCCTCTGTACCCCCTCGCCGCCCGCCCCCCACGCGCCTCCGGCCGCCATATGGCGGCCGGCACACCACACTCTCCCCCCTACCCGCGCCTTCAGCATCCCTCGTCGTCTTCGTCCGGGTATTCCTCCGCGGCCTCGTCCAGAAGTTCCATGGCCTCCAGCGCCGATCCCGGGGTGGTCAGGGGCGTGGCCGGCGCTGTGGCGGGGGCGGCGGCGGGTTTGCGCTGCTCGACAATCGCGGCCAGTTGGCAGCCCTCGGCGCTGAAATCGTTGCCGCGGAAGATCATGTCCAGCGCTTCGTCGATGGCCGTGGGGTTGTCGCCGCCGATGTTCCAGACGGGTTCGGTCCTGGCGGAGGCGTTGGAAGCGGAGTTCCGAGGCCAGCGTACTTGCCTAACAACGGAGCCAAACACACCGCCCCCGAAACCGCACCACCCCCGAAACCGCACCGCCCCCGAAACCGCGCCACCCCCTGAAACCGCGCAACGATGGCACGACGGCCGTGCCCGCCGGTATCAGTCCGGCTGGCCGTCGATGCGTGGGCGGGCGAGTACTGGCCAGTAGGCGATGGCGAACAGGCCCCAGCCGGCGGTCCACAGCACGCCCGCGACCGCGAGGGCCCAGTCGAAGGGCGCGAACACCCGCGTTATCGCCGCGCCGAGCACCAGGAAATAGACCGCCACGGTGGCCCTGGTGGCCACCAGCGGCCGGCCCGAATGGCCCAGCGCCGCGCGCGAGCCCACCGCCAGCACCATAACGCCGACGGCGCCCGCAGTCAGGGCGTGCAGGGCCGATGCGGGATTGTCCAGCAGGCCCAGATCGGCCAGGCCCTTGAGGAAAAAGCCCAGCGGCAGCCACAGGTAGCCCACATGCAGGATCCACACCAGGGGTATCGACAAGGTTTTCAGGCTCTGCCAGCCCAGCATGCGCGCCAGCAGGATCGCCGCCGCGGCCAGCGCCGCCGCGCCGGCGAATACGCTTTCCGGCGCCAGCAGTTCCAGCGCCACCGCCGCCAGGATGGCGGGCAGGGCGAGGCGGTCGGCCCAGGCCGGCGTGGCGCAGGCAATGGTCATGTCCCCCGTCGCCATGCGCAGCGCGTTCTGGGTGAAGGCCGGAACCACGCGGCCGCCGATCAACGCCACGATGGCCGGCAGCAGGCAGGCTGCGGCGCGCAGGGCCGGGCCGGCGTCATGGAAATGATAGAGCGCGTTCAAGGCGGCCAGCATCAGCACCAGGGCCGGTACGATGTAGTTCCGCTTGTTGCCCGCGCCGACGATCATCCGCCCGATCAGGTAGGCGAGGAACGGCAGGTGAAGCAGGTCCAGCCAGGCCAGGCTCTCGCTGAAAATCGCGACACGGCCCACCAGCCACAAGCACACCAGCACCGCCAGCGGCACGCCTTGCACCGGGCGTTTGTTGGTCCATTTGGGCACCGCCGCCATCATGAAGCCCGAGAGCGCCGCCGTGCCGAAGCCGAACAGCATCTCGTGACTGTGCCATTGGCTCGGCAGGTCGATCAGCCCCTCCAGCGCCGCCAGCCAGAATGCCATGCCGGCGGCGGCGTACAGCGCCGCCAGCAGAAAAAACGGCCGGTGCCCCGCCGCCAGCAGCAGGGGGCCCTTGTAGGGTTCGGCAATGGTGCCGTCGTTCAACAGGATGCGTTGGGCCATGATTGTTCCTTTACTCTACTCTACTTCATTCCGCACTTCATTCCGCGCCGCGCCGCGCCGCGTCGATGCGTGCTTTCCCGTCCCCGCGCGCCCGATATTGCGAGCCGCCCCGCCGGAAACGGTTCAAACGGAGGGCGGAAGGCGCAAGGCCACTTACTCATAACCGGGGATCCGGATATTCATACGGAAGCGCGCGAAAACATGTATTAATAATATTTCTTTAAATGCTTTTGTCAACAGGCCGGGGCTTTATCCCGGGATGCCTCCCGGCTATCTGTTTGCTCCCCCTTTCCTGTTCCTTTCCTGCCCGTCGGATACCCGGTCGATACCTCTGGCCTGCCTGTTTCATGGGCCTGATCTGTATCGGAAATGCATGAAAGCCGCCGGAACCGCGCCGCCGGCGATGCGATGGCCGATCCGGCGGCGCGATACCACCCATTTATCGCCCTCGGGGCGCCGCCGATTGATCGCCCCGCCGACTCCTCGCGGCATGCGCCATGTTCACCTTTCTCGCCCGCCGCCTGCTCGGCCTGCTCCTTGCGCTAGCCATTTCCAACGCAAAATCACTCCGCGATCTCACTCGCAACTGCACCGCAAGTTCCTGAATCTAATCCGCGATCTGTATCGAAACTGTACAAGAACCGCCGGAACCTCGCCCGCCGGTGGCCCGCCCGCCGAATCGCCGATGTGAAACTACCTTTTTATGATCGTTTTCCGCGCCGCCTGGCGTTGGGCGCCGCCGCCCCGCCGGCCCGCATTCGATTGATCGTCGGGGCGACACGCCCTAGCATGCGCCATGCTCACCTTTCTCGCCCGTCGCCTGCTCGGCCTGATCCTCACCCTGTTCGCGGTGTCGCTGGTGGTGTTCCTGGTGCTCGAAGTGCTGCCCGGCGACGTGGCGGAGGTCATGCTGGGGACCGAGGCGCGCGAGGATACGCTGGCGGCGCTACGCGCGCAGCTCGGGCTCGACCGGCCGGCCCATGTTCGCTATTTCGCCTGGATCGGCGGGCTGTTCACCGGCGATCTGGGGATCAGCCATACCTATGACGTGCCGGTGGCCGGGTTGATTGCCGAGCGGCTGGCGGTGACCGCGCCGCTGGCCTTGTTGGCCTTTGTGCTGTCAACCCTGATCGCGGTGCCGCTGGGAATGTTCGCGGCCACGCGGCGCGGGCGGGCGGGGGATTACGGGGTGATGGGGTTTGCCCAGGTCGGGCTGGCCATTCCCAATTTCTGGTTCGCGATATTGCTGATCCTGGTCTTCGCGGTGTGGCTGCGCTGGCTGCCGGCGGGCGGGTTTCCGGGCTGGGATGCCGGGCCGGTCGCGGGTTTTCGGGCGTTGTTCCTGCCGGCGCTGGCGCTGGCGTTGAGCGAGGCGGCGATCCTGGCGCGGGTCACGCGCTCTGCCGTGCTGGAGACCATGGGCGAGGATTACGTGCGCACCGCCCGGGCCAAGGGGTTGGGCTGGCGTCCGATCATGTGGGGCCATGTGCTGCGCAACGCACTGATCCCGGTGACCACGATCATGGGGCTGCAGTTCGCCTTCCTGCTGGCCGGGGCGGTGATTATCGAGAATGTGTTCACCCTGCCGGGGCTGGGGCGGCTGGTGCTGCAGGCGATCTTCCAGCGCGACGTGATCGTGGTGAAGGACGCGGTTCTGATTCTGGCCGGCATGGTGGTGCTGGTGAATTTCGCGGTCGATATGCTCTATGCGGCGATCGACCCGCGCCCGAAGGTGGAACTGTGAGAGCGGCGCTTGAACATAAGGGGTTCGCGCTGGGGGCCCTGCTGGTCGGGCTGGTGCTGCTGGCGGCGCTGGTGTCGCTGGTATGGACGCCCTGGCCGGCCCTGGAAATGAACATCCCGGCCAAACTGCGCGGGCCGTCGGCCGAGCACTGGTTCGGCACCGATCATTTCGGGCGCGATACGCTGTCGATGATCATGCTGGGGGCGCGCAACGCGCTGGCCGTGGGGCTGGCCGCCGTGGGCATCGGTGTGGGGCTGGGCCTGCCGCTGGGGCTGATCGCGGCGATGCGGCGCGGCCTCGTGGAGGATCTGGTGATGCGCGCCACCGACCTGACCTTCGCCTTCCCGGCTGTTCTAACCGCCATTCTGATCGCCGCCCTGGCCGGGCCGGGCGGGATCAACGCCATTATCGCGGTCGGTATCTTCAACATCGCGGTGTTCGCCCGGCTGACGCGCGGCGCGGCGCTGCAGGTGATGGGCCGGCCCTTCGTCAAGGCGGCGCTGGCGATCGGCAAGACCCCCTGGCGCATCGCCGCCGGGCATGTGCTGCCCAATATCACCGGGGTGCTGATCGTGCAGGGCACCATTCAGTTTGCCGTTGCGATCCTGGCCGAGGCGGGCCTCAGCTATCTGGGGCTGGGCGTGCAGCCGCCGAACCCGAGCTGGGGCCGCATGCTGAACGAGGCCCAGACCTTCATGTTCATCGCCCCGGGCCAGGCGATTTTCCCGGGGCTGGCCATCGCGATGGCGGTGCTGGGCCTGAACCTGCTGGGCGACGGCCTGCGCGATCTGCTGGACCCGAGATTGCGGGTCTGGCGGATGGGTTGAGCCTCGGCATTACGCTAGATGGCGAAAGGCCTTCACCACCTGCTCATAGATATCGCGCTTGAAGCCGACCGCCAGATCCGGCAGGCGGTCGATATTTTCCCATTTCCAGGTTTCGAACTCCTGGATGTGGGTGTCCAGGCGGATGTCTTCGTCGCGGCCCGTGAAGCGCAGGGCGAACCAGCGTTGCATTTGCCCGCGATAACGGCCGCCCCAGATACGGGCCGAAATCTCGGGCGGCAGGTCGTATTTCAGCCATTCCGGATGCTCGGCGATGATTTCGGCCTTGCCGGTGCCGATTTCCTCGCGCAATTCGCGCAGGGCGGCCTCGCGGGGGCTTTCGCCCTCGTCGATTCCGCCCTGCGGCATTTGCCAGTGATCGCCCGGCGTGTCGATGCGGTCGCCGACCCAGACACGCCCGTCCGGGTCGAATAGCATCAGCCCGACGCAGGGACGCCAGGGACGCGGGTCATCCGGTGACGCCACGCCCCCCACGGCCTGGATCAGTTCGCCTGCCGGCGTGACAGCGCGATGCCGCGGATCAGGTCGATCGCGCGGATCAACTGGTAATCCACGGGTTTTGCATCCTCGGCTCCGTCCTCGCCGTTATCCTCCGGCTTTTTCTTCCCGCCGTTGCCGTCGGTGTCCAGCGCGCCGCGCAAATCCGCCTCGCTACGCCCGGGACCGTCGAGATATTCGAGCTTGGCCTGGGGCACATTGATATCCGGCTCGATGCCCTTGGCCTGGATGGACCGGCCCGACGGCGTGTAATAGCGCTGGGTGGTCAGCTTCATGGCCCCGTCCCGGCCCAGCGGCATGATCGTCTGCACCGATCCCTTGCCGAAGCTGCGGGTGCCCAGCAGGATCGCCCTGCGATGGTCCTGCAGCGCGCCGGCGACGATCTCCGAGGCAGAGGCAGAGCCGCCGTTGATCAGCACCACCACCGGCAGGCCGCCCGTGATATCGCCAGGCTCGGCATTGAAACGTTGGGCGGTTTCCTCGCGCCGGCCGCGTGTCGAGACGATCTCGCCGCGCTCCAGGAAGGCGTCGCTGACCGATACGGCCTGATCCAACAGGCCACCCGGATTGTTGCGCAGGTCGATAACGAACCCGACCAGCTTGTCGCCGATTTCCTCCTTGAGTTCCCGCACGGCCTTGTTCAGGCCCGCCGTGGTCGGTTCGCTGAAGCGGGCGAGGCGGATATAACCGACATCTTCCTTGGCCTCGAATCGGACAGACGAGATTTTGATCTCATCGCGCGTAATGGAGATGTCGAAGGGTTCTGTTCCCTCGCGGAATATGGTCAGCACGATGGTGGTGCCGATATCGCCGCGCATCCGTTCCACCGCATCGTTTAATGTCAGACCGAGAACCGGTTCGCCGTCCAGATGGGTGATCAGGTCGCCCGCCTGAACGCCGGCGCGGAAGGCCGGTGTGTCATCGATCGGTGAGACCACCTTGACGTAGCCGCCCTCCATCGTGACCTCAATGCCCAGCCCGCCGAACTTGCCGCGAACGCCGGTGCGCATATCGCTATAGGCTTTCGCGTTCAGATAGGTCGAATGGGGGTCCAGGCTGGACAGCATGCCCTGAATTGCCGCCTCGATCAGTTGCTGGTCGGTGACTTCCTCGACATAATCGTCGCGTACGCGCTCGAATACATCGCCGAACAGTTCCAGTTGCTGCAGGGTATCCGAAACAGGTTCCTGCGTCGGGGCATCGGTCGTCCAGACCAGCAGTCCGGTCGTTGCAATCACGGCCACCGCCGCGGCCCGTCGTAAATTAAACATCATCCACTCGTCCTGTTTTGTTTCCCGCTGGCGATCCATCTGTTTGGATCGATCGGTTGGCCCTTTCGCCTGAGTTCAAGATAAAGTCCCACAGTATCGCCACCCTTGTCGATGGTCGAATTCCCCATTGCGCCCACCGGCTCACCTGTAAGTACCCACTGACCTACCGATGTGTCCAGCCGTTCCAGCCCGGCCATCAGCGTATGATATCCGCCATCATGCTCGATGATCAAGATTTGCCCATAACCCTCGAAGGGGCCGGCGAAGGCGATAAGCCCATCATGGGGCGCCACGATCTGGGCCCCCGGCCTCGTCGCGTAGGTGATGCCGCGCTCGGTCTGGCCAAATTTGTTGCGATCGCCATACCTGGTGAGAATTCGGCCGCTGACCGGGTCGGTGATGCGTCCTTTTTCCGGAAAAGGCTTGATTCCAGCCGGTTTCGCCAGGGCGGCGGCGCGCGCAATTGCGGCGGCCTCGTCGCCGGGTTTTGCCGTGGGCGCCTTGGCGGCCTCCGCCAGGCGGCGCTGCTCTTCCGCAAGGCGCTTGCGTTCGGCTTTCTCGCGCTTCTTGCGCTCTTCCTCGATTTGCGCCAGCAGGCCGCGGATCGATTTGGCCCGCTTGCCCAATTCCGCCATGCGCCGGTTGACGTCCTTGCGTTCGGCTTCGGTTTGCCGCAGCAGGGTCGATTTTCTTTTCAGGACTCCCTGCAGGCGTTTCTGTTCCGCCTCCAGTTCCAGCGTTTCGGTTTCCAGCGACGCCAGTTGGAGGCGCGTGTCCTCGCGAATCTCCGAAAGCTCGTACAGTTCGCGCGACAATTTATCGGCCTGCTTTTTGATGGTGGGCAGGGCGGTGCGCAGCAACAGGGCGCTGCGCACCATGTCGGTCGGGGCGTCCGGATAGGCCAGCATGGTCTGGGGCGGATTGCGCGACAGGCGCTGCAACGCCGCCAGCGTGCCGGTCATCTGCGACCGCCGCCGGGTCAGGGATTCACGGATTGTATCCTCGCGCTGGCTTAATTCCAGAAGAGTGGCTTCCAGTTCGATCAGCCGGGTTTCGTGTTTTTGCGCCTTTTTCGCCGCGGCAATCGCTTCGCGCCGCAAATGATGCAGGTCCTCCGCGGCCGTGCGGCGTTTTTTCTCCAGCGCTTTCGCCCGCGCCTCGTCGGCCTGGATCTGTTTCTCGACTTTTTTCAGGTCTTCCTGTTCGCCGGCCGGCGCAAGCGAAGGCGCCGCGGCCAGCATCAGGGTCGCAGCCAGCAGGAATATTGAAAATTTAGCCCGTCGCACGCTTCTCATCTCCCCGGGCGATCAGCGACCGTCCGGTCATTTCCACCGGCCTCGCGAGCCCCATCAGTTCCAGGATCGTCGGCGCCAGGTCGGACAGGCGACCGTCGGTCAGGCCCGTGGCGTATTTTGCATCCGCCACCAGCATCAGCGGCACAAGATTCTGCGTGTGGGCGGTATGAGGTTGACCGGTCGTCGCGTCGCGCATGTTTTCGACGTTGCCGTGGTCGGCGGTTATCAGCAGGGCGCCGCCGGCGGCGCGCACAGCGGCCTCCAGCCGCCCCAGGCATCCGTCCACGGCCTCGACCGCCTTGATTGCGGCCTCCAGTATTCCGGTATGGCCGACCATGTCGGTATTGGCGTAGTTCACCACGATCAGGTCGTATGTCCCGTCCTCGATCGCCCCGACCAGCCTGTCCGTGACTTCCCCCGCTGACATTTCCGGCTGCAGGTCGTAAGTCGCGACCCTGGGCGAGGGGATGAGGATGCGGTCTTCGCCGGGAAACTCGTCCTCGCGCCCGCCATTCAGGAAGAAAGTAACATGCGCGTATTTCTCGGTCTCGGCGATACGCAGTTGCTTCAGACCCGCATCGGCCACCACCTGTCCCAGCACATTATCCAGGGAAATCGGCGGGAAGATCGCGGTCATAAATTGCGCCAGGGCCGCGGAATATTCCACCAGCCCCGTGGCGGTGGCGAACCCGATATGGCGCGGGCGCGCGAAATCCCCGAAGTTCGGGTCCAGCAGCGCCGAAAGAAGTTCGCGGGCCCGGTCGGCGCGGAAGTTGGCCATCAGGATGCCGTCGCCATCGGCCATGCCCTGGAAACCGCCGATCACGGTCGCCGGCACGAATTCGTCGGTCAAGCCCGCCGCATGGGCCGCGTCGATCGCCGCCAGCGCATCGGGCGCGCCGGCCTCTCCCGCGCCTTCGGCCATGGCCGCGCATGCCTTCTCGACCCGATCCCAGCGATTGTCGCGGTCCATCGCGTAATATCGGCCGATGACCGTGGCGATGGTCGCGCGTGGCGCCGCCGCCAGAAATTCTTCCATATGGCCGCGCCCGCTGGAGGGCGGCGTGTCGCGGCCATCCAGGAAGGCGTGGACCGCGACCGGCACGTCGGCATCGGCCAGAATATTGGCCAACGCCGCGATCTGGTTCTGGTGCGAATGGACGCCACCAGGCGACATCAGTCCCATCAGGTGGGCCGTCCCGCCGCTTTGTTTCAGCGCCTCGATGAAGTCCACAAGCACCGGCCCCTCCGCCAGCCCGCCGTCCGCGATGGCGGCGTCGATGCGGGGCAAATCCTGTTTCACCACGCGGCCCGCGCCGATATTCGTGTGCCCTACTTCGGAATTGCCCATCTGACCGTCCGGCAGGCCGACCTCGCTGCCCGACGCATCCAGCCGCGCCCGCGGGCAGCTTGCGCGCAATAGGTCCCAGACCGGCGTTTCGGCCGCGGCGATGGCGTTGAAGTCGGTTTCCTCACGCTCGCCCCAGCCATCCAGGATGCAAAGAACGACGGGGCGCGGTGTCGGCGAATCAGTCATCTACATGACATTCCAGAAAATTATGGCGCAAGTTATATCTATTTCCGCGCGCGCATACAAACATTGTCCCGTTCACAGGCACGCTACTCCCCGGGGATGGTGGAAGTAAAATTGACCACAGAGACACCGAGGCACAGAGAGGGCTGTGATTCGGTGTCTCTGTGGTCAATCTTTCCTTCCTTCCCTTAATCCTTTGGGGGAAAGAGATCTCCGCCGGGCTTTCATCCTCGATGATACGGGTGCCCCGCCAGAATCTGCTGAGCGCGATATATCTGTTCGGCCAGCATGGCGCGAACCAGCATGTGGGGCCATGTCTGCCGGCCAAGGGACAGAACCAGGTCCGCCCGGTCCCGGACCTCGCCGGCCAATCCGTCGGCGCCGCCGATCACGAAGGCGATCGTTGCCCGCCCGTCGTCGCGCCAGCGGCCCAGTTGTTTCGCGAATTGTTCGCTTGAAAGCTCTTTCCCGGTCTCGTCCAGCGCCACCGCCGCGGCGTCGCGGGGCAGGGCGTCGAGCAGCAGGGCGCCTTCGCGCGCCGTCATCTCGGCCGGCGGCAGGCGTCGTTTTTCCTCCAGCTCGCGCAGAACAAGCGGCCAGCGGATGCGCTCGGCGTAGGTCTGGTAAAGTTCGCGTTCAGGTCCGGCCCGGGCGCGCCCGATGGCCAGGATTTCGATCTGCATCCGTTTGATTTACACTGCCTGGACAGCCTGCGACGTGTCCGCCGCCGGATGCGGAGCCCACAGCTTTTCCAGCTTGTAGAATTCCCGCACTTCCGGCCGAAACAGATGGATCACGATATCGCCCGCGTCGACGAGCACCCAGTCGCATTGGGGCTGACCCTCGGTGAGGACCCCCTTGGCGCCGGCCGCCTTCAGTTTTTGGACGAGATTGTCGGCCATCGCGCCGACCTGACGCTGCGATCGACCCGATGCGATCACGATAAAGTCCGCAAGCGCGGACTTGCCAGACAGATCGATGACAATTTCATCGACTGCCTTGTCATCCTCCAACGATGCAGTGGTCACCGACAGGAGGTTTTGGGAGCTCTTCAGCGTCCCTTTTTTGCGTGGTATGGCTGTAATCCTCTTTAAGCTTTTTACGTTACTAACCGGTTTCCCGCGCCGCCCGGATTGCCGTCGCCGAGGCCGGGTGTTCCTCGATATGCAGGAAGACCCAGGCTGGCGGTGTGCGGCTGGCCAGCGTGGGCGCGTCCTCTTCCTTAATGCGGAATTGGGCGAACCGTTGCGCCGCCAGCCCTGACAACGCCTTTAAAGTATAAGGTTTTCGAGCGAAAACTGCAATGGGGACGATTTCGAAAATCCGTTCCCAGCGCCGCCAGCGCGGTATTTCCTCCAGAATATCCGCCCCCGCGAGCAGGGCAAAGTTCGCACGGGAGTGGCGCTGGCGAAGCGCTTCAAGCGTGTCGACCGTATAAATCGTACCCAGTTCCGCCTCGATATCGGTGACGCTGATTTTCGGGTCGTCACCCGCCATATGCCGGGCGACATCCATGCGATCGCGCAGCGGCGCCATCCCGTTCTCCGGTTTTAGCGGATTTTGCGGCGACACCAGCCACCAGATTTCATCGAGCTCCAGCAGCCGCAACGCCTGCCGGCTGACATGCAGATGCCCCGCATGGGCGGGATTGAACGACCCGCCAAGCAGGCCGATGCGCCGTTCGCCGGTTTCCTCCTTCGAATCGGTGGTTTCGCTGTTTTCCATATCCCAATACTTGCCACAGTTTACAGCCGAACGGAATTGGGAAAGGTGGGGTATTGATCCGGATTAACCGTTTATTCAGGTCCCAGAGGGTATGACTCATGCTGAACGCGGAAATGGCCGGCACGCAGCCTGCCATCCGTGCGGGGCTGTATAATGAGGGAGAATGGAATAATGGAATATCGTGAAAATACGCAGCGTCGCCGCCAGGATGAGCGCGCCAGTGGCGTTGCCGTGGCAGCGTCGCAAGAACAGGGCCGAAATTTTGGCTTTTTTGCAATGCCACTATTGCTGATCGCACTGATGGTTCTGTCGGCCTGCGCCAGTATTTCCGAAGAGGAATGCCTGGCCGCCGATTGGTATTCGATCGGTGTCGAGGATGGTTCGAAGGGCTATCCGATGTCGCGTATCGGCAATTACCGCAAGGATTGCGCCGAGGTTGGCGTGGCCCCCGACGCGGACGAATACGCCGAGGGCCGGGATTACGGGCTCGAAACCTTCTGCACCTACGAACGCGGTTATTCCGAGGGCAAGCGAGGCTTCAGCAACAAGGCCGTCTGCCCGCCAGGGCAATTGGAAGCCGAGTTCATGCAGGGCTACAAGGCCGGGCATTATATCTACGGGGTCAACCAGCAGATACGGAGCCTGGAACGCGATCTTGCGGAAGTAAACCAGGAAGTCGACGAGATTCGCGGCGACATGGATAACGGTTACCGGGTCGATTCGGCCGGCAAAAAGCATAACATCAGCACCTACGAGCGCGATGCGATGTATGAGCGCCTGCTGGGGTTGGGCAAGGAAGAGGGCCGCCTGGAGGGCGAAATCTCCACCTTGCGGGCCAGCATCTCCGGTTCCTGAGCGGTTTGCTTTATATGTTACCAGGGGCGGCTTCGGCTGCCCCTTTTTTTCACTTCACGGCCGGGTCTGCCCATCCCCACGCACCATGTATTTATAGGTGGTGAGCTGCTCGGCGCCGACCGGGCCTCGGGCGTGCAGGCGGCCGGTGGAGATGCCGATTTCCGCCCCCATGCCGAACTCGCCGCCGTCGGCGAACTGGGTCGAGGCGTTATGCATCACGATGGCGCTGTCGACGCGGTTCAGGAAGGTCTCGGCCGCCGCCGCATCGCCGGTGATGATAGAGTCCGTATGGTGCGAGCCGTGATGGTTGATGAAGTCCACCGCGTCGTCGACGCCGTCCACCAGCTTGACCGCGATGATCGGCTCGAGATACTCCGTCGACCAGTCTTCCTCGGTTGCCGGGTGGATGCGCGCATCGATCGCCCGTGCGGCTTCGTCACCGCGCACCTCGCAGCCCGCCTCGGCCAGATCGTCGACGATGCCGGTCAGTTGCGCCGCCGCCATGGCGCGGTCGATCAGCAGGTTTTCCGCCGCCCCGCAGACGCCGGTGCGCCGCATTTTGGCGTTCAGCGTGATGTGGCGCGCCATTTCGACGTCCGCCGCCTCATGCAGATAGACGCTGCAGACGCCTTCAAGATGGGCCAGCACGGGCACGCGCGAATCCTCCATCACCCGCTCGATCAGCGAGCGGCCACCGCGCGGCACGATAACGTCGATCAGGTCGGGCA
>JADFVY010000097.1 GCA_015222795.1 Pseudomonadota bacterium
AATACGCTGCGGGCTGTGTGGAAAAAAGTCTCCAGCGGGATGGCCACCACGGCCAGCACGAAGGGCAGGAAGAAGCCAAGCCCCATCTGCGCCGCCGTAATGATCCAGCGTAGTGACTCGCTGGTCGCCATCACCGCCACTTCGCCTCGCATGAAGGCGTTGGTCGCTTGATCGTCCTCGACCAGGCTCTCGCGCATCAACGCCAGGCCGGCCTCGACCGAGGCGAATACGGTCAGCAGGAACAGCAGGGCCCATGCCATCTTGACCCGCGTCGAGTCCTTCAGGGTTCCGATCACCGGGAACAGGTTGGTGATACGCAGCGCCTCCATCAGAAACACGCCGGTGAACACTTCCAGCAGGATGATGACCATCGCACCGATCTCGGACACCTTTAGCCCGCCCATGACGGAATTACCGCCCATCATCTCAGACATCGGCCGGGCGATCAGACGGAAGTTGATGCCGGCGCCGGCCACCGCCACGCCCAGCACGAGGGTAGCGATCAGGAAATGAGTGAAGGCCGAGGTCGACAGCGCGCGCTGTGCCTGGTCGGTCTTTTTCAGGATCCCCTCATACTCCGCCATGTGCCGGTCAATGACCTGCGATTTCTGCAGCAGCTCCGAGACGTTCTTGTCGCTCATCCCCAGCGTGGTTTCCAGCTTGCGCACATCCGGCATCATGTTTTTCAGGAACTTGTGCCGCATCTGGGTCGATTTGCGGTACTCGTCGGTCGCGACCGCATGGGCCTTGACCAGCGAGCTGTGGATGACCTCGAGAATCTTGGCCACCATCGGATCGCCCTTGGAATTGATGTTGGAGACCGCCTTGACCGCATCCACCCAGCCCGGGGGCGAGGGCGGCACGTCGACGCTCTGCTGGTGGTCTTCCTCGATATTGGTGATGCGCTCGCTGATGCGCCGGTACAGGGCCGGCGTATCGGCGAGGTCGCGGCGGACCGCGCTCTCGATACGCTCGAATTCGCGCTCGATGACACGCTCCTTCTGCTCGCGCCCATGCGCCAGCAGCACCTCGCGATTACGCAGCGAGAAGTTCTGTTCAGCGCGGAGAATCGATTTCGCCCCGATCCGCAGACCGCGGTAGAAAGCGCCGGTCAGGGACAGAATCGCCTGATGCGCCGGTTGCCGGGCTATGTAAAGCAGCGCCGACAGGATTACGACCCAGATGACACCCGACAATGCGGGGTTGGGCGTGATCGCCATTGCTTGTTCGAACGACATTATTTTTCTCCTTATGAATTGGGCCAAATCGACTGTAAACGGCCATTTAATTCAAATACGATATAATATTGTCGAAATATAGGTCAAGTTAACAAAAGGTTAATCCATAAAATGTCACAATTGAGTAATGTTATGTTAACTATATATATCGAAATAATCGCAAGTTTTGACTTTCGATAATTGTGGAAATTAACCATGTTTATTTAAATGAATCAAAATATTGCTTGATGCTGCCGTCTCTAGCGTTGGCTTCGCCGCCATATTATGTTCGACCTTGCGCCCGCGCCGCCGATTCCTATAATGCGGCGCTTCCAACCGTCTTTCTTGCCGGAAAAGGAGTTGCCGTCATGCCGGACAAGCCTGTCGTCGGTATCGTTATGGGCAGTCAGTCCGACTGGTCGACCATGCGCCACGCCGCTGAAACGCTGGAGGCGCTGGGTGTTGCGCATGAGGCGAAAATTGTCTCGGCCCACCGCACGCCGGACCGCATGACCGATTATGCCAAATCCGCCAGGGAACGTGGCTTGCAAGTCATCATCGCCGGCGCCGGGGGCGCGGCGCATCTGCCGGGCATGGTGGCCGCGATGACCATCCTTCCGGTATTCGGCGTGCCGGTGGAAAGCAAGACGCTGAAGGGCATGGACAGCTTGCTGTCGATTGTGCAGATGCCGGGCGGCGTGCCGGTGGGAACGCTGGCGATCGGCAAGGCCGGCGCGATCAATGCCGCGCTGCTGGCGGCCTCGGTAGTAGCGCTGGGCGACGAGGCGGTGGAAGCGGCGCTGACCGCCTGGCGCGCGCGGCAGACCGATTCGGTTGCCCTGGAGCCGAAAGACGAAGAATGACCAAACGTCTGCCGCCCAATTCCACCATCGGTATCTTCGGTGGCGGCCAGCTAGGCCGCATGACCGCCATGGCGGCGGCGCGGTTGGGCTACAAATGCCATATCTACGCGCCGGAGTCGGATATCCCGGCCTCCCAGGTGTCGGCGACGACCACCCGCGCGCCCTATGACGACGCGGCGGCGCTGGAGGCATTCGCCCGCTCGGTGGACGTGGTCACCCTGGAATTCGAGAACATCCCCGTCGAAGCGGTTAACCGCGTCGCGGCCATCACCGCCGTCCATCCCGGCGCCGGGGTACTGGAAATCTGCCAGGACCGTATCAGGGAAAAATCCTTCCTGAACGGCATCGGTATCGGCACCGCGCCCTGGGCCGAGGTAACCGATATCGAGTCCCTTCGAGCCGCCGAGGCGAAAATCGGCCGGCCGGCGGTATTGAAGAGCGCCCGCCTCGGCTATGACGGCAAGGGCCAGGCGGCCCTGCGCGATGGCGACGACGCAGCCGGCATACTGGCGTCGGTCGGCGCGGACAGCTGCATCCTGGAGGGTTTCATCGATTTCGCGCTCGAGGTTTCGGTAATGGTGGCGCGCGGACAGGGTGGCGGGATCGCTACCTGGCCGGCCGTCGAAAACCGCCACGTAAACCACATCCTGGACACCACCATCGCACCTGCGGACATATCGGCGAAGGTAGCGGCGAAGGCCGGGGAAATCGCCCGCCATATCGCAGGCGAAATCGGCCTGGTCGGTGTCATGGGGGTCGAGATGTTCGTGACCCGCGACGAAGACATACTGGTCAACGAAATGGCGCCGAGACCGCATAATTCAGGCCACTGGACCATCGACGCCTGCCCGGCCAGCCAGTTCGAGCAACTGGCG
>JADFVY010000098.1 GCA_015222795.1 Pseudomonadota bacterium
ATGATGATTTCGGCCAGCGGCGCCCGTGTTGAAATCAATGATACCCAGAAGGAACTGGGCGATATGCATGTCCATATCGGCACGGTCGTGGAAGGCAGCCTGAAGGCAGGCGACGCCGTTGAATTGCGGGTCGATCACGACAGCCGTTCCCGCCTGCGCGCAAATCATTCCGTCACCCATCTGCTGCATGAATCGTTGCGCCGCCATCTTGGCGACCATGTGGCCCAGAAAGGTTCGTTGGTTTCGCCCGACCATTTGCGGTTTGATTTTTCCCACCCCAAACCGGTAACAGCCGAAGAATTGCGCGACGTCCAGGCCGATGTTAACGGACAGATCCGCGCCAACCGCGAGGCCATAACCCGCCTGATGACTCCCGACGCCGCAATCGAGGCCGGCGCCCTGGCCCTGTTTGGCGAAAAATATGGCGACGAGGTGCGGGTCGTATCCATGGGTGCTGGAAACGAGCCGGACGAGTGGTTCTCCACCGAACTTTGCGGCGGTATCCATGTGGACCGAACCGGCGATATCGGCCTGTTCGTTATCACCGGGGAGACTGCGGTGGCGGCCGGTGTGCGCCGTATCGAGGCGGTAACCGGCCAAGCCGCGCTTGACCATGTTATGCGCCATGCCGCCATGTTGGACGAGGCCGCGAGCGCCTTGAAAAGCAGCGTGCCGGACGTGCCCGGTCGGGTCGCAGCACTGCTGGAAGAGCGCCGGAAGCTGGAGCGTGAACTGTCCGACACTCGCCGGAAACTGGCAACTGGCGGTGGCGCGGGCGCGGCGCCGGAGGCAATCGAAGTAGGTGGGGTAAAATTCATCGGTCGCACGGTCGAAGACGTGCCCGCCAAGGAACTCAAACCCATGGCCGATTCATTCAAACAACAACTGGGGTCGGGAGTCGCGGCCGTTGTCGCCGTTTCCGATGGCAAGGCCTCGCTGGTGGTCGGCGTCACCGACGATCTGACCGGCCGCATCAGCGCCGTGGACTTGGTACGCGCCGGTTCGCAGGCGCTGGGCGGCAAGGGCGGCGGCGGCCGGCCCGACATGGCCCAGGCCGGTGGGCCCGACGGTGACAAGGCTCAGGCAGCGATTGAGGCCATACAGGCCGCCTTGGCCGAAATGCCGGAGGCGGCGCGCTGAAGCCGCCACTAAATGGACTTTTAACGGGCTCCCTGCTGGGCGGAGCGCTGTTTCTGTTGGGCGGCTGCCCGAACCCGGCGTTGACCTCCAACCCGCTCACCACACCTGAGGACGGGCCCGTTGTGGTGTCCGTCTGCTATTCGCCGGGCGTGACCGACCTGGAAACCGAAACCATGCCCTTGGCGGTTGAGGCCTGCGCAGACATCGGCGAACCGGTGGACCGGCCAATTCAGTGGAAACGCGCGTTTTTCCTCAACGACTGCCCGCTGTTTAAAGCCATGCGGGTTGCCTATATCTGCCAGTCCGATCCCAACCCGCCGCCGCCCGCCCAGTCCCAAGAGGCCGCGCCGCCGCCTCCTTCGATGGAAGAGGCCACGCATTAACTGGAAATAAAGACCGCTGGGGCAAACTCGCGAATTCAAGGGAGTTATCGCGATGGTTCGCCTTACAGCTATTCTTTTTCTGATTTTGTTCGCCGCCGCGCCGGCCAGCGCGCGTAAGCTGGCACCCGAGGACCTGGCGCGGGCTGTCAATTTCGCGCAACGCATGCAGGCAGTTTACGAAGAGGGCATGGCGCTTAGTTTCGATATGGATGGCGCCGAGGAATATATCGATTCCTTTTATGCCGGTGATATTGAACAGGCAGAGTTTATATCTGCCCTGGACCCGTTTCTCAATAACATGAACGCGGCTGTCACCGACTTTCGCGCCCGTTACCCCCGCGCACCGTCACCGCCATCGATCGGCAGTCCGGAACATGAGCGCAGCCTGATGGGGTTCGCGAATATGGTGGTCGGGCTGGGCGACCAATTGGTCCGGCAATTGGAGGTGTTGCAGCGGTTACGTAACGCCGCCTTGACTGGAGACGACAACGAATATGACATCGCCTCGGCGGATTCGATGGCGCTGGCGGGAGAAATGATACTGTCGGAAAATGTGTCTCTTGAGGGATCTCTGTTGGCGATAACGGCGGGTCACCCCCAACGGGGACTCGTCAAAGCCGTCATTGGCGGAAACGAAGCCATCGTTGTTGCCATGCATGTTATCGAAGCTGTCTTTCGCGGCGCCGAGTTCGACGCAGGTGTCTACGCATTGGGCGTCGAAACCAGCCTGCGTGACGCGGGACGAGGCATCGCAGAGGGAGAAAAAGCCGCCCGGCAAATGCTGGCTGACCTGGAAGGGAAATTTGCGAAAACCAATGCCGACCGGTACGGCGCCGAGTTCATCGGTGAACTCGTCAAGGCCTATGAACGGGCCTTCGTCATTGAGCGTGCGATTCTGGAATCCGAGCGCGGCCTGCTGGATTATCTTCGCGCGGTTAACGCCGGCAATGAAGACGCGGATGGTGCGCTGGAAGAGATGGCCGATTTTCAGACGAACCTGAATGAGCAGATAAACCAACGCCTAGAGGAACAGAACATCCGCCTCGAAATGGCCGCCGAATTCGCCCGTACCCTGCAGAAGTAGGCCGTCAGGCCGGTCTCACCCCATTGCGGACTTCAAATTCTCATCGATCTTGTCGAGGAACTGGGTGGTGGTCAGCCATTTCTGGTCGGCGCCGATCAGGATCGCCAGATCCTTGGTCATGAAGCCGGCTTCAACCGTTTCGATGCAGATTTTTTCCAGCGTTTCGGCGAATTTCACCACCTCGGGCGTGCTATCGAACGTACCGCGGTAATACAGCCCGCGCGTCCAGGCGAAGATCGAGGCGATCGGGTTGGTCGAGGTTTCCTTGCCTTGCTGGTGCAGGCGGTAATGGCGGGTCACCGTGCCGTGTGCTGCCTCGGCCTCGATCGTTTTGCCGTCCGGCGTCATCAGCACCGAGGTCATCAGGCCGAGGCTGCCGAAACCCTGGGCCAGCGTGTCCGACTGTACGTCGCCGTCATAGTTTTTGCAGGCCCAGACATAACCGCCGGACCATTTCATGGCGCAGGCCACCATGTCGTCGATCAGGCGATGCTCGTAGGTGATATTCCTGGCCTCGAACCGATCCTTGAACTCGGCGTCGAAAATCTCCTGGAATATGTCCTTGAAGCGTCCGTCATAGACTTTCAGGATGGTGTCCTTGGTCGATAAATACACCGGCCAGCCCTCATCCAGTCCGTAATTTAAACAGGCCCGCGCGAAGCCGCGGATCGATTCGTCCAGATTGTACATCGACAAGGCGATGCCGGCGCCGGGGAAGTCGAAAACCTCGCGGGTGATCGGTTCGCCGCCGTCTTCCGGCTGGAAAGTCATGGTCAACTTGCCCTTGCCAGGCACGATGAAATCGGTGGCGCGATACTGGTCACCGAAGGCGTGTCGGCCGATCACCACCGGCTCGGTCCAGCCCGGCACCAGGCGGGGCACGTTTTTGCAGATGATCGGTTTGCGAAACACGGTGCCGCCCAGGATGTTGCGGATCGTGCCGTTGGGCGAGCGCCACATTTGTTTCAAGTCGAATTCCTCGACACGGCCCTGGTCGGGCGTGATGGTCGCGCATTTGACGCCGACACCGTATTGTTTGATCGCATTGGCGGAATCGATGGTGATCTGGTCGTCCGTCTCATCGCGCTTCTGGACGGAAAGATCGTAATATTTCAAATCAATGTCGAGATAGGGCAGGATCAGCTTGTCCTTGATGAAGGCCCAGATGATCCGCGTCATCTCATCGCCGTCGATTTCAACAACAGGGGTCGCGACCTTGATCTTGCTCATAAAACGCTCCTGAAAAATGCATAAATTTCACCACCGCCAGCGCGGTCGCGCGCACAATAGCAAAGAATTATCGCAGTGCAATATTTCTGTGGGCGAGGGCCGCGATCCCCGTGGCCGCACCGGCCTCACCCCGGCTTCTGGCCGCGAAGGTGGTGGGGGCAGAGTTCGCCGATTTCCAGGGCCGGGACCATGGCGCGCCAGATTTCGATGTTACGGTCGGCCTCTTCCTTGCCGGCCGCGGCGACGGCCTTCTCGTAGAGTGGGCCTTCCAGCTCGGCCAGTTCCCGGCGCGCCACCCCGCAGTACCATTCGTTGCGATTTACGACGGCGATGTCGGTGAATCCCGCCGCGGCCAGCGCCTCGCGGTAGCGTTCGGGCGACCCCATGCGGAAATCCAGACCCTCGGCCTCCATATAGCGTTTCATCACCGGGCCGGGTTCTCCGTCGTGGTTGCTCAGCCAGTCGCTGGCCGCGAACCAGCCTCCGGGCTTCAGCATGCGCATTACGTCGGCGAACAGGGCTTCCTTATCGGGGATGTGGATCATCGCGTCCTTGCTGAAGACCAGGTCGAACGCACCGTCGCCGAAGGGCAGGGGGCCGGGTGCGACCTTGGTGAATTCTACGCGCTCCGTCAGACCCCGGGCCACGGTACGCCGTTTGGCGGCGGCCAGAACCGGATCCTCCACATCGATCCCGATAACCTTTGCCGCGCCGTAATCGGCGGCCAGCGAGAGGGCAATACCGCCGGTGCCACAGCCGATGTCCAGCACATGCATGCCGGTGAGGTCCAGCCCGTCGAGAATGCGGCCCACTTCGTCCGGCCCGCCGGGCGAGAGATAGCCTTCACCCCAGATCATCTCGAGAAAAGATATGAATTCGTCGGG
The DNA here is from genome assembly GCA_015222795.1 of Pseudomonadota bacterium. Taxonomy (GTDB): domain Bacteria; phylum Pseudomonadota; class Alphaproteobacteria; order UBA8366; family JADFVY01; genus JADFVY01. The sequence continues at coordinate 4,722 of JADFVY010000098.1, forward strand.
GTATTCCGGCTCATGATCCATGGGTATTGCTTCCTTCCGCTATGGTTTTTTGTATTATTACAGCCACTTTGCCTCGACATCGGTGTTGAAAGCCGGCATGGCCGACAGTGCCGGCAGCAGCTCGTCTATGCTGTCGATGACCTGGAACAGGGCACGGTTTTCCTCCTTGGCGTAGCTCTCGGCGATCATATGGTCGATCAGTTCGGTCAGGTGATGCCAGTAGCCGTCGATATCGGCGATGATGATCGGTTTTTGATGCAGCCCCAGTTGTTTCCAGGTCAGTATCTCAAAGGTTTCCTCCAGCGTGCCCAACCCGCCCGGCATGATCAGGAAAGCGTCCGACATTTCGGCCATTTTCTGCTTGCGGTCATGCATGTTGTCGGTAACGATCAGCTGGGTGACCCCGGAATGGCCAACTTCCACCTGTTCCAGAAATTGCGGGATAATGCCGATCACCTCGCCGCCGCGCTCCATCACGGCGTCGGCGATGCGGCCCATCATGCCAATACGCCCGCCGCCATAGACCAGCCGAATGCCCGCCTTCGCCATTATCCCGCCCAGGTGCAAGGCAGCGTCGTGATGGGTGGGACTGCCACGGTCGGATGAGCCGCAGTAAACGCAAAGGGATTTGATATTCGCCATGGATGTCATCCTTTATCCTCTGTCCGTCATCTTGCAAGTGAAAGCTTCGCGCGGCAACCTGTTTGGCGCCACGGACCGCCGATCAAATTAAATTGACAGGCCGGCGGTATACCGTTGGAATATTGGGTGTATATTCGAAGCCACGCCCTAACAGCGGCATTATCAAGGAGAGATCATGAATATAGGGTTTTCGTTTTCGCAAAAATTCCTCGCGGCCATCCTCGCGATCACAGTGGCCGGTATGCTGGCCCTGCCGGTATTGGCCGGAACACCGGCGGAGACGGTCAAGCTGCGCCAGGAAACCATGAAGGAACTGGGTGGCCATATGAAGGCGATCAAGAACTTCGCCATGCAGGGC
>JADFVY010000099.1 GCA_015222795.1 Pseudomonadota bacterium
CTAGACCCGATGTCAGCAGGAAGATAGACGCGAACACCGCCACAACGACTGCGAAGGTCGCAAGGAAACGCAGATAGTCGGTAGCGGCCCATTCCTTTGTTCCCGCCGCCTGCCGAGTCGGCTCGGGCACGATTAATGTCGTGACTACGCCGATGCCCATGACACCAGCCATGGCGATAAAGGCGTAAATCCAGGGTAGATGTTGGTAGGTATTTTTGTCCGGATCGAAAAAGCCGGCCACACTCAGCGCTCCCGCGCTCGCGGCTATCATGCCAATGCGGTAACCGGCGATATATGACGCGGACATCAACCCCTGCATCTCGCGGTCCGCCGCCTCGATACGGTAGGCGTCGATGACGATGTCCTGGGTCGCCGAGGAAAAACCGAGCATGATCGCAAACACCGCTGCCGCGGCCAGATTCTCGGTGGGGTCGTTTAAGGCCTGTAGCAGCAGCGCGGCAATGATCGAGGCCTGCGCCACCAGCAGCCAAGACCGTCGTTGCCCCAGCAACCCACCCAGCACCGGTATCGGCAAACGGTCGACGACGGGCGCCCAAACGACTTTGAACCCATAAGCCAGTGCGGCCCAGCTGAAGAAACCGATGGTCGCGCGCTCGACGCCGGCCTCACGCAGCCAGACCGACAGCGTACTGAAAACCAGAAGAATGGGAACGCCGGCCGAAAAACCGAGAAACAGCATCGAGATTACGCGCGGCGAAAGGAACGCCCGGAAGGACTCCGACCAAGTTCTCATGGGTTCAACCCGTTCCGTGTTTCGCCAGCCGCATCGCGAATCATCAAGCAACATAGCAACGCTTCGCGGAAGTGGGACAGATTATTTATGGGCGGTAAAAACCGCCCGACACCCTACCCCACGTCGTCCCGCCGGCGCTGTTCGCGTTTGCGGTCGTGCGGGTTGAGGAGGGCCTTGCGCAGGCGGATATGGTTCGGCGTTACCTCGACGCGTTCGTCGTCGGCGATATAGGCCACGGCATCTTCGAGGCTCATCTTGGGGATCGGGGTCAGGCGCACGGCCTCGTCCTTGCCGGAGGCGCGCATATTGGTAAGCTGCTTGCCCTTGAGCGGATTGACATCGAGGTCATTGCCCTTGGCGTTCTCGCCAATGATCATGCCCTCATAGACTTCCTGGCCGGGCTCCACGAGCAACCGGCCACGCTCTTCAAGGTTCCATAGCGCGTAGGCCGCTACCTTGCCCTGGCCGTTGGAGATCATCGAACCCTCGCGCCGGCCGGCGACCGGCCCCTTATAGGGCGCATAGCCATGGTACAGCCGCGTCATAACGCCAGTGCCGCGGGTGTCGGTCAGAAACTCGCCGTGATAGCCGATCAACCCGCGCGAAGGCACCATGAAGGTAACCCGCGTCTTGCCACCGCCGGACGGGCGCATGTCAGTCATCTCGCCACGCCGGATGCCGATTTTTTCGACCACGGCGCCGGCATATTCCTCGTCAACATCGACCACAACTTCCTCGATCGGCTCCAGGCGTTGGCCCGATTCCGCGTCGTTCTGGTAAATCACGCGCGGGCGGCTGATCGACAGCTCGAATCCCTCGCGGCGCATGGTCTCGATCAACACACCGATCTGCAGTTCGCCGCGGCCCGCCACTTCGTATGCGTCGCGTTCCGCGGTTTCGCTGATGCGGATGGCGACGTTGCCCTCGGCCTCGCGCATCAGCCGCTCGCCGATCATGCGACCGGTGACCTTGCTGCCGTCGCGGCCAGCCAGCGGCGAATCGTTGACCGCGAAGGTCACCGCCATGGTCGGCGGGCTGACCTCTCGCGAGGGCAGGGCTTCCGTAACTTCGGGTACGCAGATTGTATCGGCCACGGTGGCGCCGGTCAGCCCGGCGATGGCGATGATGTCGCCGGCCTCGGCCTCGTCGACCGGCACGCGCTTCAGCCCGCGGAAGGCCAAAAGCTTGCTGAGCCGCCCGGTTTCCAGCACCGTGCCGTCACGCGACAGGGCGCGCACCGTCATATTCACCTTCGCCTGTCCGGAATGGATGCGGCCGGTCAGGATACGGCCCAGATAGGGGTCCGCTTCCAGCGTCGTCGCCAGCATCCGGAACGGGGCATCCTTGTCGGCCACGGGCAGCGGCACGCGGGCGGCAATGGCCTCAAACAGCGGCTCCAGCGTGTCACGGGGGTCATCCAGGCCCGTCGCCGCCCAGCCTTCCTTGGCGGAGGCGAAAATCACCGGAAAATCGAGCTGTTCCTCGGTCGCGTCCAGTGCCACGAACAGATCGAAGACCTCGTTGACCACCTCGTCGGGGCGGCCGTCGGGCTTGTCCACCTTATTGACCACCACGATCGGGCAAATACCCCGCGCCAGCGCCTTTGTCAGCACGAATTTGGTCTGCGCCATCGGCCCCTCGGCCGCGTCCACCAACAGCAACGCGCCGTCGACCATGGAAAGGATCCGCTCCACCTCGCCGCCAAAATCGGCATGGCCCGGGGTATCGACGATGTTGAAACGCTCGTCCTTCCAATCCACCGACGTGCATTTGGCCAGGATGGTGATACCGCGTTCGCGCTCGAGGTCGCCCGAATCCATGGCGCGCTCGGCCATTGCCTGGTTTTCGCGCACCGAGCCTGATTGGCGCAGCATCTGATCAACGAGAGTGGTTTTGCCATGATCGACATGGGCGATGATGGCGAGATTGCGTAAATTCATTGGGTCCGACCCGCTATAGGAAAAAGTCTGGCCCGTCCTTTGGGGCGGGCCGTGCCGGGTATATAGGGGCTTACAGGCCTCTAGGCCAGCCGAATCTTTCGCCAGCGCGGCCCATTCGGAGCGGTTTGGGCCCGGCAGCTGTCAAATATTGCCCTGCCCGGCGCGTGGCCGGAGGTGATTTTAGCCTATTCCCGCGGTTTTATCGGCAGGGGTCCCAGCTTTTCCTTCACCAGTTCGGCCAAATTCTGTTCCGGCCGGGCGCCGTTGTGGGCGATGACCTCGGCGGCCGCGATCGCGGCAATGCGCCCGCAAAGGCCCAGGCCCAGGTCCTGCGTATAGCCATAGAGAAATCCCGCCGCATAGGCATCCCCGGCGCCGGTGGTATCGACCACCGCGCGAACCGGCTCCGCATCGATGACATGGACCTCGTCACCATGGATGATGACCGAACCCTTGTCGCTGCGGGTCAGGCAGGCGATATCCACATGGCCGTAGGTATGGAGCATCTGGATGGCATCGTCGAAAACCGTCGCCTCGTAAAGCGACATGATTTCTTCCTCGTTGGCGAACAGGATGTCGATATGATCGGCGACCAGCGCGCGAAAGGCGTCGCGATGACGGTCGACACAGAAAGGATCGGATAGCGAAATCGACACCTTATATCCCGAATCATGCGCATATTCCGCCGCGCGGATGAATGCGCGCTGAGCCTCGGGCCGATCGAACAAATAACCTTCCATATAGGTCACGCGGCTGCTCTGAATGACGCCACCATTGAGGTCACCGACACCAAGCAGGCTAGCGGCGCCGAGATCGGTGCACATCGTGCGCTGTGCGTCGGGCGACACCAGCACCAGGCAGCGGCCGGTCGCCGGACCGTCCGTGCTGGCCTCGTTGGAAAACTGCACGCCGATCGCATTCATGTCGTGGCGAAAGACCTGGCCGAAATAATCGTCCTTGACCTTGCCGATATAGGCGCCCTTGCCGCCCAGCGAGGCGATGGCGGCCATTGTATTGGCGCAGGAGCCGCCCGATATCTCAACGCCCGGCGGCATCTTGCCGTACAAAAAATCCGCCGTGCCCGAATCGACCAGCGTCATCGTGCCCTTGGCGAGTTGCTGTTCGACGAGAAATCCGTCATCCACATGGGTCACCACATCGACCAGTGCGTTGCCGATTCCCGCGACGTCGAATGCTGCTGCCATATTGTTACCCTCTATCTGCGCCTGTCATGAACCGGCGTGAATATAGTCGCCTGCCCCGCCAAGGCAATCCCAAAGAAGGCGACCCCTTGCCCCCCGCATGCCACAAAGAGTAAAACCATTGCCATGTTGACACATTTTTCCAAAGCCGTCGCCCAGCTTACCGACCCGAAAATGCGCCGCGTGCTGTGGCTGGGGGTGCTCGGCGCGCTGGCAATTTTTATGGTTCTCTGGGCCGCCGTCTGGTGGCTGCTGACCAATGTTGACCCGGCATCGATCTGGGGTCTGACCACCATCATTGGGTGGATGGGCGGATATTTCGACTGGGTCGCCGGGCTGGCCTTTGTCGGCACGCTGCTGGTCTCCACCTTCCTGATGTTCCCCGCCGTGGTGATGATCGTGGTCGGGCTGTTCCTGGACCAGGTTGCCGAGGTGGTGGAACAGCGCCATTACCCGGAACTCGGCGAGGCCCGCAAGCAGCCGTTGCTCGAAACCCTGGGTTCGACGGCCAAATTCGCGGCGATCGTTGTGCTGCTGAATGTGCTAGTGCTGCCGATCTACCTGATTCTGTTGTTCATACCTGGCGCCAACCTGCTGCTCTATTATTTGCTGAACGGCTATCTGATCGGTCGCGAGTTCTTCGAACTGGCTGCCTTTCGCAGGATGGAGCCGGGCGAGGCCCACCGGCTGCGCAAGGCCTATCGCGGCAAGGTGATGATGACGGGCGTGATGCTGACCTTCCTGATGACCATTCCCGTGGTGAACTTGCTGACGCCGGTGCTAGGCGCCGCCTTCATGGTCCATGTTGCACAGGACCTGAGGCGTCGCCAGGCTCTAAAGGCCACGGGATAGGCCATACCACGCCATCATTCGGCCAATATTTTCCGCGAGGATCGGTCTGTCCGGCCCAACATCCCCGAGGAACCGTCATGACCATCGGCAAACCGCTGCCACCACGAACCGCCCTGAGCCAGAACAACCCCTTGCCGCACCCCGGCGCGGCGCCTGCCACCGTAAAGCGAGAGCCCAAAACGCTAACTGTCGGGCGGGAAATAACGCTTTCCGGGGAAATAACCTCCTGCGACCGGCTGGTGGTCGAGGGCGAGGTCCGGTCCAGCCTCGAGAGCTGCCAATCCCTGGAAATCGCGCGGGGCGGCGCCTTCCGCGGCAAGGCGAAAATAACAACCGCCGAGATCGCCGGCCTGTTCGAAGGCGAGATGGATGTCGAAGACTGCTTGATCCTACGCGCCACAGGCAGGATTATCGGAACGATTCGCTACCGCGACATTGAGATCGAGCGCGGCGGAAAAATTGCCGGAACGATGGAGACTATCGATGATGCGGACACGGACAGGAACAAGGGCGCCGGGTCGGCGGCAAAGGCGCCGCATATTGTCGCCTGAAAGCGCCACGTTCCTTGTCCTCGCCGTCCTGGCAGGACTATTCCTGGCCGGATGCGAGGCGACGACCGAACGGACACCCGTCGATCAGGCAACACTCGATGAGCTACCGCCGCCGCCGGCCGCGGTCCCATTCGACAGCACCACCCCGAACGGCCCGGCCATGCCCTATAACGGCATGGTGGCCCTGCAGCCGGTCACCCCACCGCGGGTCAATGAAAATCCGCAACAATTGATGGGTCTGGACCGCGCAACACTGGGCGAAAAACTAGGCAAACCCACGCTGATCCGTCGCGACGGCGACGCGGAAATCTGGCAATACCGCGCCGACCGCTGCGTCCTGGATCTGTTCCTCTATGGGATGAACAAAAAGGTCGAACATATAGACCTGCGCAATCGTGGCGACGAGGGCGACGAAAGCGAGGACTCGATCAGCGACTGCTTTAACGGCATGCTGCGCACCGCCAGCCCGAGTACGTAGGGCGGCTACAGCGTCTTCGCCTTGTAGGCGCAGAGGTCATACACCGGGCAGGCCGGGCAATCCGGCTTGCGAGCCTTGCAGATATACCGCCCATGCAGGATCAACCAGTGATGGGCGTGCAACTTATATTTGGCGGGCACCGCCTTTTCCAGTTTCTGTTCCACCGCCAGGACCGTCTTGCCAGGCGCCAGGCCGGTGCGGTTGCCAACGCGGAAGAGGTGTGTGTCGACTGCGATCGTCGGCACGCCGAAGGCGATGTTCAGCACCACGTTGGCGGTCTTTCGGCCAACGCCGGGCAATTTTTCCAGCGCCTCGCGGTCGGGCGCCACCTCGCTGCCATGCTCGTCGATCAGCATGCGGCTTAGCGCGATGACGTTTTTAGCCTTGGTATTGAACAGCCCGATGGTCTTGATGTAGTCGCGGACCCTGGCCTCGCCCAGCGCCAGCATTTTTTCGGGCGTGTCGGCCACCTTGAACAACGGCCCGGTAGCCTTGTTGACGCCGACATCGGTCGCCTGCGCCGACAATACGACGGCCACCAGCAGCGTATAGGGATTGATATAATCCAGCTCGCCGCGCGGGTCGGGGTCGCGTTCCTCCAGCCGCCGGAAGAATTCCTCGATATTTGCTTTCTTCATGGGCGGGAGATTACCCGCCCGCACGGCCAAGGCCAAGCCGTTGCACCACTAATACCAAGGCTCGCTGATAAAGACCCATGGGAAACCGGTCACATGGGTCTTTATCAGCGAGCCCTGGTATGATCTGGACAGGCCGCGCCATGAGGCATAAGAACCGTGCCATGGTGGGAAATATATGAAAACAAATTCGGGTCAGACGGGCGCCGTTGAAATCGCGCTGCTGCTGACGCTGGCGACGATCTGGAGTTCGTCTTTCGGGTTCATCAAGGTGGCGGTGGAAACCGTGCCGCCCATGACCGTGACCGCCGGGCGCCTGTTGCTGGCGGCAATCATCATCGTGATCTATGCGCGGCTGCGTGGCCACCGGTTCCCCGTTGAGCCCGGCCTGTGGCCGAAATTTTTCATGATTGGTCTGTTCGGTAATGCGCTGCCCTTCACGCTGATCGGCTGGGGCGAGATAAGCATCGACAGCGGCTTGGCGGCCGTCCTGATGGCGGTGATGCCCATCGCGACGCTGGTGCTGGCGCATTTCTTCGCCAAGGGCGAACGCATGAACCCGGCCCGGATCGCGGGCGTGGCCTTCGGTTTCGGCGGCATTCTGGTGCTGATAGGCCCGGCCGCGCTGGGCGGGCTGGGCGACGAGGCTGTCCGCCAGATCGCGGTGGCCGGCGGCGCGACCTGTTATGCGGTCGCGACCGTGATCGCCCGCCGCCTGCCGAATATGCCTGCGTCCCTGAGCAGCGCTGGCGCACTGATCGCGGCGTCGGCGCTGATCCTACCGATGAGCCTGATATTCGACCAACCCTGGACCCTGTCGCCCAGCGCCGATTCGATCAATGCCGTGATTATCCTCGGCCTTTTCCCGACAGCGCTTGCCTATATTCTCTATTTTGCGTTGCTGCGCCGCACCGGCGCGAATTTCATCGCACTCAATAATTATCTGATCCCCTGCCTCGGGGTGACCTGGGGAATCATCTTCCTGGATGAATTGCTGAACTGGCGAGCCGTCGTAGCCTTGGGGATTATTCTGACCGGGGTCGCCTTTACGCGGATCGGGATGCGGAAAACGGTTTAGGGCGAGGTCACGCCACCGCCCGCATTCACACCTCTATCCCCAACACGTCGTTCATCGAGTACAGCCCCGGCGCGCGGCCCTTCGTCCACAACGCGGCGCGCAGGGCGCCGGCGGCGTAGATCTGGCGGCCGGAGGCCTTATGGGTCAGTTCGATCCGCTCGCCCTCAGTCGCGAAACAGACCGTATGATCGCCGATCACGTCACCGCCGCGCAGGGTCGCGAAGCCGATCTCGCCGCGCGGGCGGGCGCCGGTATGGCCCTCGCGCGACAGGCGGCCCGCCTCGTCGAGGTCGACGCCACGCCCCGCCGCCGCCGCCCGGCCCAGCCCCAGTGCCGTGCCGGAGGGGGCGTCGACCTTGTGCCGGTGGTGCATCTCGACTATTTCGATATCGTAACTATCGTCCAGGGTGCGGGCCACCTGTTCGACCAGCGCCATCAGCAGATTCACGCCGACACTCATATTCGGCGCAAAAACAACGGGGGCGTGGCGCGCCGCGCGCTCCAGCGATTCCACATGGTCCGGACCCATGCCGGTGGTGCCGATGATAATGGCCGCGCCCGCCTGGGCCGCCAGGTCCGCATGATGAACGGTAACGTCAGGCGCGGTGAAATCGATGACCGCATCGACGCCGGCGATCATCGCCGCCGGGTCACCGCCAATCGCGACCCCGGCCGTGCCAATGCCGGCCAGCGTCCCCGCATCCTTGCCGATCGCGTCGCTGTCCGGCCGTTCGGTCGCACCGGCCAACACACAGCCGTCCGTCTCGCCAATCTGGCGCACCAGCATCTGCCCCATGCGCCCGGCCGCGCCGACAATCCCGATCTTCATTTCATCCGCCATGACAATACGTTCCCCGCCCGATGATCCTGGACGAAGTTAAAGCATATTCGCGGATGGGATGCGAGTGCGAGGGGGGTGGCGTTTCGCGGTGGCGCGAAACCCAACCCTTGTTCAAGGTTGTGATTCGTTTTGGAAGCACAGTAGTAAGTTGTTAAAATTGCTTTTGTGGGTATATGGTATGGTGTTGAGAAGGGGAAACACGGTTGCGCCTGCCGAAAACAGCCGCCACGGGCTGGCAAGAAGGAGATACTCAATGAACACGAATATCCAGGCGCCGTTCTCTGCGCCGGTCGTGGACCATCTTGCGGTCCGCGTGGTAGTCGATTCGCGGTACGAAAACCTACTGCCCAAGGAAACCCACCCCCACCTGACCATCGAGCATGTCGGCGACATTCCAGGCAAATTGATGTCGACGCTGGCCGCCGAATGGGGGCTGTCGCTGCATTTGGAGTCGATGGCCGGGGGCGCGCGGGCGCAATATCTGCTGGATTTCGGCTACACGCCGGAGATCATCAACCGCAATATCGGGCTGCTAGATATCGACCCGGGCAAACTGACCGGGCTGGTGCTGAGCCACGGCCACCTGGATCATTACGGCGGGCTGGAGGGATTCCTGCTGCGCCACCGGCCGTATATGAGCAACGACGTCTCGCTGTTTATCGGCGCGGAAGACGCCTTCGACGTCAGATGGGTCGAGGACGAGCGCGTAGAAAACAGGGGCGGAGAACCGGCCATGGTCTGCTGGGGGGCGCTGACCCGCGTCGCGCTGATGGCCCATGAGGTAAGCGCGGTCTGCTGCGAAACGCCGCATATTCTGGATGGCGCCTTTACCTCGGGCTATATCGAGCGGAATTCCTTTGAAAACACAACCAGCCACACCCTGGTGTCGAGCCCCGACCATTTCACCGAGGCCGAGCGGCGGGGCAAACTGATGACTGACACCCACCCGGAAGAGCATGCGGTCTGCTATATCGTGAAGGGGCGTGGGCTGGTGGTAATCTCGTCCTGCGGCCATATCGGCATCGTCAACACGGTGAAGACCGCGATGGCGGTGGCGGGCGTCGACAAGCTGCATGCGGTGATCGGCGGCTTCCACCTGGCCGCCTCAAAGCAGGACTATATCGACCATACGGTGGACGAGTTGGAAGCCCTGAACCCGGACGTGGTGCTGCCCATGCACTGCACCGGCCGGGACTTCATCGAAACCATGCGCCGCCGCATGCCGGAAAAGCTGATCCAGTCCAATCTTGGAAGCCGCTTTACCTTCGGGGTGTAGCGTCCTGATCGGAACCCCTACTCCGTCAAATCGTCCCAGAATTCCTTTACCCTGGCGAAGAAGCCGTGATGTTCGGGCTGGTGTTTGGCGTGGCCGCCGCCGGCGCCGTCGAACTCGTTGAGGAGTTCCTTCTGGCGCTTGGTCAGGTTCACCGGGGTTTCGACCAGGGCCTCGATATACATGTCACCGCGATTTCTGGCGCGCAGGATGCTCATGCCCTTGTCGCGCAGACGGAAGCGCTGGCCAGTCTGGGCGCCGGCGGGGATGTTGACCTTGGCGCGGCCGCCCTCGATGGTCGGGACCTCGATGGAACCGCCCAGCGCCGCCGCGCTCATCGGGATCGGCACCCGGCAATAGAGGTCTGCTTCTTCACGCTGAAACAGCGGGTGGGGCTTGATCGACAGGAAAATATAAAGATCGCCCGGCGGCCCGCCGCGCAGGCCCGCCTCGCCCTCGCCGGCGACCCGGATCCGGGTGCCGTCCTCGACGCCCGGCGGAATGTTGACGGCCAGCGTCTTTTCGCGCCGCACCCGGCCCGCGCCGTGGCATTCGACGCAGGGATGGTCGATCACGCGGCCCTGGCCCTGGCAGTTCGGGCAGGTCCGTTCGATGGTGAAGAAGCCCTGCTGGGCCCGCACCCGCCCCGCGCCCTGACATGTGGGACAGGTGACCGGCTGGGCCCCGCCCTCGGCGCCGGAACCGTCACAGCCGCCGCAGGTAGCCGAGGTCGGCACGCGGATTTCCGGCTGACGGCCCTTGAAGGCGTCCTCCAGCGATATTTCCATGTTGTAGCGAAGGTCCGCCCCGCGGGTGGCCGCGTTGCCGGGCCGTCCGCCGGTGAATTCACCGAACATTTCGTCGAAGATATCGGCAAAACCGGAAGCGAAGTCGAAACCACCCCGCTGGCCGCCGCCACCGCCGCCGTTTTCGAAGGCGGCGTGACCAAAGCGGTCATAAGCCGCGCGCTTCTGGTCGTCCTTCAGAATTTCGTAGGCTTCGTTGACTTCCTTGAAGCGGGTCTCGGCTTCCTTGTCGTCGGGGTTGCGGTCGGGATGCAGTTCCATCGCAAGCTTGCGATAGGCCTTCTTGAGCACGACCGAGTCCGCTTCCTTGGAAACCCCCAGGAGCTCGTAATAGTCCTGCTTCGCCATTAAAACTCCGATACCAAGGGCTGTTGATAATGACCCTTTTGATGGCGCACGGCGGTCCGCCGGGCAGGCGCGGTTCGCTTGTGGTGCGCGGCGCCACGGCACGAACCGCGCCTGACGAGCAGACATCGGAAACCGGTCAGGTGGGTCATTATCAACAGTCCTTGGTATTAACCGTCATTACCCCCGGCGGCCAGAGGCCGCCGGGGGTTGCTCAATCCATTTCACCGCGCCCGCGCGCGCCAATGACCTCAGGCCGACTTTTTGTCCGCGTCCGCGTCCGTCTCATCGTCGACCTCTTCGAAGTCGGCATCGACGACGTTCTCGCCTTCAGCCTTCTCCGCGTCACCGGCGGCGTCGCCGTCGCCCGAATTGGCAGCCTCTTCTTCCTGGGCTGCCTTGTACATGGCTTCACCCAGTTTCATGGAGGCTTCGGTCAGCGCCTGGGTTTTGGCCTCGATCTCGGCCAGGTCCTCGCCCTCCATCGCGGCCTTCAACGCGGCGGACGCGGCCTCGATGGCTTCCTTGTCGGCGGGCAAAACCTTGTCGCCATGTTCAGCCAAGGTCTTTTCAGTGGCGTGGATCAGACTGTCGGCCTTGTTGCGGGCCTCCACAATTTCCTTGCGCTTCTTGTCTTCCTCGGCATGCGCCTCGGCGTCCTTGACCATGCCGTCGATATCGTTGTCCGACAGGCCGCCGGAGGCCTGGATGCGGATTTGCTGCTCCTTGCCGGTCGCCTTGTCCTTGGCCGAGACGTTGACGATGCCGTTGGCGTCGATATCAAAGGTGACCTCGATTTGCGGAATGCCGCGCGGCGCCGGCGGAATCCCGACCAGGTCGAACTGGCCCAGCATCTTGTTGTCCGCCGCCATTTCACGCTCGCCCTGGAACACGCGGATTGTCACTGCGGTCTGGTTGTCGTCGGCGGTTGAGAAGGGCTGACCCTTCTTGGTCGGGATCGTCGTGTTACGGTCGATCAGGCGGGTGAATACACCGCCCAGCGTCTCGATACCCAGCGACAGCGGAGTCACGTCAAGCAACAGCACGTCTTTCACGTCGCCGGCCAGCACGCCGCCCTGGATCGCCGCGCCGATGGCCACGACTTCGTCCGGGTTCACGCCGCGGTGCGGCTCGCGCCCGAAGATCTCCTTCACGGTCTCGTAGATTTTCGGCATACGGGTCATGCCGCCGACCAGAATAATTTCGTCGATCTCGCTGGCCTTCAGGCCGGCATCCTTCAGCGCCGCCAGACAGGGCTTGACGGTCTTTTGCACCAGATCATCGACCAGCGCTTCCAGCTTGGCGCGGGTCAGCTTGATATTCAGATGCTTCGGACCGGATTGGTCAGCCGTGATGTAGGGCAGGTTTACCTCGGTCTGCTGGCCGCTCGACAGTTCGACCTTGGCCTTTTCCGCGCCCTCTTTCAGGCGCTGCAGGGCCAGTTTGTCGCCACGCAGGTCCACGCCCTGATCTTTTTTGAACTCGTCGGCCAGATAATCGATGATGCGCGCATCGAAATCCTCGCCGCCCAGGAAGGTGTCGCCGTTGGTCGATTTCACCTCGAACACGCCGTCGCCGATTTCCAGGACCGAGACGTCGAAGGTGCCGCCGCCAAGGTCGTAAACGGCAACAATGCCGGCGCCCTTTTTCTCAAGCCCGTAGGAAAGCGCCGCCGCGGTTGGCTCGTTGATGATGCGCAGCACTTCCAGACCGGCGATCTTGCCGGCATCCTTGGTGGCCTGGCGCTGGGAATCGTTGAAATAAGCGGGAACGGTAATAACCGCCTTGGTCACCGTCTCGCCGAGATAGCGTTCAGCGGTTTCCTTCATCTTCTGCAGGATGAAGGCGCTGACCTGGCTGGGGCTGTAATTCTTGCCGTGGGCTTCGACCCACGCGTCGCCATTATCGCCCGATACGATCTTGTAAGGAACGAGGCCCTTGTCCTTTTCGACCTCCTTGTCGCCGTAGCGGCGGCCGATCAGGCGCTTGATCGCAAACAGAGTATTTTCCGGGTTGGTGACGGCCTGGCGTTTCGCCGGCTGACCGACGAGGCGCTCGCCACCCTCGGTAAAGGCCACCATAGACGGCGTTGTACGGGTACCTTCTTCGTTTTCGATGACACGGGCACTGGAACCATCCATAACCGCAACACAGGAGTTGGTGGTCCCAAGGTCGATACCGATAACCTTACTCATCTTCGTCTTTCCTTTTCAGCGGGCTCCGACGACCCGGAAAATCCAGCACCGGCCGGGGCCCCCGCGGGGATTAATGTTTTCATACATGGGTGCATCCAAAGAGGATGCGAGTCTCAGGGCTATATAGGTAAGGGAACGCTTGCCTGCAAGCGCGATCCGAACTTGTTTTTAGGACAATGTCCCGCATGTGGCGGGTGGGGGGCGTTTCGGGTTATGGTTTGCGTCATGATCGTATCCGCAAGCTATCGCACCGATATCCCCGCATTTTACAGCGACTGGTTTATGCGGCGGCTTGCCGCGGGACAGGTGCGGGTTGCCAATCCATACGGCGGCAAGCCGTACGTTGTGTCGCTGGCGCCGGGCGACGTGGACGGTTTCGTGTTCTGGACTCGCAATATCGGACCCTTGCAGGGCTGGCTCAACGAGGTTGCGGCGATCGCGCCCTTCATGGTGCAGTTCACCGTAACCGGCTATCCGCGCGCGTTGGAGCCCGGCGTTATCGATACCGAGGCGGCCGTTGCGCAGATCATGGCGCTGTCCAGTTCCTTCGGTCCACGCGCCGTCGTCTGGCGTTACGATCCGATCGTCGAAACCAGCCTGACGCCGCCGGCCTGGCACTTGGAAAACTTCGCCCGCCTGGCGGAGAGGCTGAACGGATATGTCGACGAGGTCACGGTTTCCTTTACCCAGATCTATACCAAAACCGCCCGCAACCTGAGCCTTGCAGCGCGCGAACATGGGTTTGCCTGGCGCGATCCCGCAGACGAAGAAAAAGGGGCGTTGACCGGCGCCCTGACCGAAATCGCAATTTCCCACGAAATGCGACTGACCGTCTGCACCCAACCCGGGTTTCTGGTCGAAGGCGCGGCGGCGGCGCGCTGCATCGATGCAGGCCGGCTGTCGGATCTGGCCGGCCGGGAGATCAAGGCCCGCGTGAAGGGCAACCGCCCGGGATGCCTGTGCGCCGAATCCAGAGACATCGGCGCCTACGATACCTGCCCCCAGGGCTGTGCCTATTGTTATGCGGTGTCCAGCAGGGGCAAGGCCAAGCAATTCCTGGCCGCGCACGATCCCGCGGCCGAATTTCTGGGGCGCCCCGCTTAATTCAGGCTCATTCGCCGCTGGCGCCACCCTCTTCTTCCACCTTCTTCTCCGCCTTCGGTCCGCCCTTGGAGACGCCGACCATGGCGGCGCGCAGCAGGCGATCATGCAGGCGGTAACCGGCCTGCATCATTTGCACCACGGTGCCGGCGGGCTTTTCCAGGTCCTCCAGCTCGAACATCGCCTGATGGAAATTATGATCGAAGGGCTCGTTCAACGGATCCATCTTGACCACGCCATGCTTGCCGAAGGCGTCGAGGACTTCCCTCTCGATTAGCTCTACCCCGGTGATCATATCCTTTGCCCAACCATCGCCATCGCGCGCATCTTCCGGCAGGGCCTCCAATGCGCGGTGCAGATTGTCGGATACGCTCAGCAGGTCGCGGGCCAGACCCACGGCGCCGTATCTGGACGCCTCCTGGCGGTCGCGCTCGGCCCGTCGACGGGTATTTTCCGCCTCGGCCAATGCGCGTAACATCTGGTCCTTCATGGTGGCCAACTCGGCCTCCAACTCGGCAATATGATCCTGCGGCGAATAATCATCGTCGTCGTGGCCTTCATCCTGCGCGCCACCTTCGGCCATGGCTTCCTCGGCGGTCACGGCGGCCAAGGCATCAGCTTCGGCTCGGGCCTTTTCCTCTATTTCGGATTCAGCCTTTTCGCCGGTTTTCTTTTCGTCGGTCATATGTTTCTGGTTCCTGGTGCAACTATTATCAGCCGAGAAGACGGCTTATGAGTTTCGCGGTGTAATCGACCATGGGGATGATGCGGCCATAATTCATGCGTGTCGGCCCGATCACGCCAATAGCGCCAACAAGTTTTTCCTCGCTGTTGGCGTACGGGGCGATAATCATGGAGGCCCCGGCCAGCGTGAATAATTCATTCTCGGCGCCGATAAATATCTGGACACCGTCGGCCAGATCAGCCGCGTCCAGCAGCTTTATCAGCGCTTCCTTGGTTTCCAGCGCCTCAAACAGGGCGCGGATATGTTCCAGATCGGCAATCGCATTCACATCTTCAAGCAAATTCGCCTGACCCCGCACGATAAGCACGCCACTGCGGGCGCTGTCGCCGGACCAGGTAGCGAGTCCCGCCTCGACGACCTTGCCCGTCAACTCATCGAGCCGGCCTTTCTGGCTCCTGATCTCGGTCAGGATTTCCGTGCGCGCCTCGTCCAGCGTCCGGCCGACCAACTTGGAGGCCACGAAGTTACTGGCCTCGACAAGGCTGGATGCCGGCATGCCCAGCGGTAAATCAATTACCCGGTTTTCCACGCCGCCCTGTTCGTCGACCATAACAACCAGAGCCCGGCCCGGGCCCAGATTGACGAATTCAATATGCTTGAGCCGAATATCCTGCTTCGGCGCCATCACCAACCCGGCGCAATGAGACAGGCCGGACAACAGGGCCGAGGCCTCTTCCAGCACCTGTGGCATGTTGCGGCCGGAAACCTTGCACTGGCTATCAATGCTGGTGCGTTCGTCCTTGGTCAGCGCGCCGATCTGCAGGATTCCGTCGACAAACAGCCGCAGGCCCTGTTCGGTGGGCAGGCGGCCGGCGGATGTATGCGGCGCGTATAGCAATCCGAATTCTTCCAGGTCCGCCATGACATTGCGAACCGTCGCCGGCGAGAGCGACATACCCAGTCGGCGCGACAGGGTACGCGATCCCACCGGTTCGCCGGTTTCGACATAGGCCTCGACCACGTGCCGCAGAATCTCGCGCGACCGATCGTTCAGTTCGGTTATCATGATGCCGGGAATGTAGTGAGCGCCCCGGTTAGCGTCAATGCGTGGTGTGGGGGTGGACGCGCGATACCGTCATCGCTAGTGTCCGCGCGCTGATCAACATCTGATTTGGAGTGTCCCGAATGCGTCCATCGAACCGCGCGCCCGGCGAAATGCGCGAGATTGTCCTCGAGCCTGGGTTTTCAAAACATGCCGAGGGATCGTGTCTCGCGAGGTTTGGCGACACCCACGTGCTTTGCACCGCCAGCATTATCGAGCGCGTGCCGCCCTTCATGCGCAATTCCGGCAAGGGATGGGTGACTGCGGAATACGGCATGTTGCCGCGTTCGACGGGCTCACGTACCGACCGCGAGGCGGCGCGGGGCAAACAATCCGGGCGTACCCAGGAAATCCAACGGCTAATCGGGCGCAGCTTGCGCGCCGTGACCCGCCTGGACGGTTTCGGCGAACGGCAAATCACCATCGATTGCGACGTGCTGCAAGCCGACGGCGGAACCCGCACCGCGGCGATCACCGGCGCCTGGGTGGCGCTGCACCAGGCCTTTCAGCATATGAAGACGATTGGCGCGATCAACGAGATCCCGTTTCGCGATCAGGTAGCAGCGGTATCCTGCGGCCTATGGCGGGGCGAAGCCATCCTCGATCTGGACTATGCCGAAGATTCGACTGCCGAGGCCGACTCGAACTTCGTCTTCACCGCATCCGGCGGCATCGTCGAAGTCCAGGGCACGGCCGAGACAGAGCCTTTCAGCCAGGAACAGTTCGATCAATTGATGGTGTTGGCCCGCAAGGGCATCGACGAACTTGCCGTGGCCCAACGCGCGGCGCTGGGACTCTAGAGAGCATCATCCGATCAATTGGGGTCGCTTATGCGATCCAATAGATCGGATATCGCTCTACGCCGGAAGTCGCGGGGAGGTTTCCGATAGTTTTTCCTCGATGGCATCCCAGATTTTGCCCTCGATCGAAACATCATCGTAACGGTCGATTTCCTGGATACCCGTGGGCGAGGTCACGTTGATCTCCGTCAGCCAGTTGCCGATTACATCGATACCGACAAATATCAGCCCCTTTTCCACCAACGTCGGTCCGATTGCCTCGCAAATTTCGCGCTCGCGGCTGGTCAGGGTCGATCGTGCCGGCTTGCCCCCCGCATGCATGTTTGAGCGGGCCTCGCCGGGCGGAGGAATGCGGTTGATCGCGCCGACCGCCTCGCCATTCACCAGAATGATGCGCTTATCGCCCTCGCGCACGGCCGGTAGATATTTTTGCACGATCAGCGGTTCGCGATAAAGCTCGGTGAATAGCTCCAGCAACGCGCTGAGATTCTCATCTTCCGGCGATACATGAAACACGCCGGCGCCGCCATTGCCGAACAGCGGCTTGACGATAATATCCTTATGGGCGCGCCGGAATTCCAATACTTCTTCGCCACTGCTGGTGATCAGGGTCGGCGGCATAAGCTCGCGGAAATGGGTCACGAACAGTTTTTCGGGCGCATTGCGGACCGAAACCGGGTCGTTCACCACCAGGGTTGCCGGGTGGATATGCTCCAACAGATGCGTGGCCGTGATGTAGGCCATGTCGAAGGGCGGGTCCTGGCGCATCAGGATGACATCCATTGTCGCCAGATCGAGCCTTTCCGACAAACCAAGGGTGAAATGATTGCCCTTCTCGCGGCGCACCTGAAGTGTTTGCGCACGGGCGTACAGGCGGCTGTCCTCGAACGTCAGCGCGTTCGGCAGGTAATAATACAGCGCGTGACCGCGACGTTGCGCCTCCATCGCCAACACGAAACTGCTGTCCCCATCGATATCGATCGATTCGATAGCGTCCATCTGAATTGCGACTGCGAGGCTCATGGTTTCCCCCAGGAGAAAAATTGATGCCGGATGGCGGACTTACCTCTGTTCAGGCTTCCTGTCCACGAAGTTTCTGCAATAACAGCGCGGCGTCGTGCCTTGGCCCGTCCAGCGTCTCGCGCAAGATATATTCTTCCAGCGCCGCGACCGCCCCGTCGATCCGGCCTAGCTGGGCCGCCAACAGCGCCTTTTCGCGCCACAGATTTTTATCCTGTGGGGCGATCCACAACATCGTGTCCAGCGTCGTGACGGCCGCCAGATTGTCGCCACGCTGGGTCTGGCGAAGTTTAATGTTGTTTTGCAGCCGCACCAGAACCTCGCGATCGCTGGCGGCTTCGTAATGTTCCGGATGAAGCTCTGCCTCTTCGTCTCCCTGTGCGCGCAATAAAATGCGAAGATCGGCCGCTGACTTCGGTTCACCCTTTTCAAACGGATCGAGGATGGCACGCTGTCCCCGATGATCCATGCGCAAGAGAAAATGACCCGGGAACCGCAGCCCCGCGATATCCCAGCCTTGCGCCCGAGCCGTATGGATCATCAGGATGCCGAGCGCCACCGGAAGGCCGCGCCTGCGATCGATGACCCTGATCAGATTGGCGTTCTGAAGGTCGTCAAAGGTGCGCCGGTCACCCTCATAGCCGTAGGCGGTGAACACTGCGTCGTTGAGCGCCGCAACCCTCTCGTCCAGCGAGTCCATTCCCGTGACGGCCCTTGCAAGATCGTCGATTATCAGGTTCAGATGGTCACGGTACCGGCCAAGCGATACGCCGGGCCGATCAAGCGACGCGAGCAAAAGCGCCGTCTCGGCAATGTCGATATCCTGGTCCAGGGCCTCGCCAACCTGGCGCAGCAGTGCCTGGATTTTTTCTTTCCCGGCCACGTCTTATGCCAACGCTCGTTGATAGAGAATCATTTGACCCGAACGTATGGAACAACACCGCGCACATAGTCGATATCGCGCGCATAAGCGATTACCCGGTCAAGTTCTTTCTGACTCCGCGCAATGCCGAGCAGATAAATTCTCTGATTTACCGTATCAATCGTGTAGTTGATGCCGCTGATTTTGTCGTCGAACGTAATCTTGCTACGCAGTTTAGTGGTGATCCAGGTGTCGCGGGCGGCATCGCTCAGTGAGCTTCTGTCCACGACCTCGATTTCGTTGATTACTTCCTTTACGCCATCAGGTTGCCAGGCGATGCGCGCGGCATCCAGGCGATTCTGCGGCTCCGGAACCAGCCCGGTAAGCAGGACTCTCCCTTCAACCACGGAAATATCGACCTTCTTGAAAATATCGACGTTGGACTCAAGCAATCGCTTGTCGATGCCCGCCTGAATCGTTGTATCCGAAATAGCTGTCGAAACTGGCCTTTCCTGCGCCACGAGAGTGGCGCCCACCGCCGCGCCACCAAACACCAGAGGCACGCAGCCGCCAAGAAGAGGGGCAAGGGCCACTACGAGGGCAAAAATCAGTAGAGTGTTGGGAGCGGTTATTCGATTCGACATGTTTTCCAGCTCACACAGGGTTGGTTACCAGGAAATCTGACCCCGCGACTGTAGCCACTGCGCGTCCGCTCGCCAAGCATCAACCACATGATGGGGCAGGCGGCGCGGCGCCACAAGCATCACATCGAACCGGGTGTCGAGCGAGGCAAGGTCTGGGCGGCCGGCCACGACCCAGCCAGCGGCGCGAATTAATCGCTGCTTCTGACGATCGGTTACCGAGTCGGCCGCGCTGGCGAAATCATCACGCGCCTTGACCTCGATAATCGCCAGCGTCCGACCCCGCCGCGCGAGGATATCGATCTCACCGACCGGCGTGCGCAGACGCCGCGACAATATCCTGTATCCGCGCAACTTCAGCACAATCATGCAAAGCGTCTCTGCCCACCAGCCGCGCCGCCAGGCCCGCTGCCGTTCCTCGCGGCTCACTCCGGGGGCTCTTTTCTGGTTTCCTTCGCCAATTCCAGCGCCCTGGCATAAACTTTTCGCCGCGCCTGGCCGCTGGCCTCGGAAACCGAAGCCGCGGCATCGCGCAGACTCATTTTCCCGAGAGCGCCTCGCAGCATCAGATCAATATCCACCTCGACCTCTTCCTTGCCGGCCGGCGCGACGACGATCACAACCTCGCCTCTTGGCGCGCCGGCGGTGGTGTAATGCGCCGCCAACTCATCCAGCCTGCCGCGGCGGACCTCTTCATGCAGCTTAGTCAACTCCCGCGCGACTGCAGCCTGGCGGGGACCCAGCACTTCTCCCATATCGGCCAGGCTGCCAGCCAGCCGCTTGGCCGACTCGAAAAAGACCAGGCTGGCCGGAACCGCGGATATCTCCCGCAATGACTTTTGGCGCGCGCCCTGGCGGGACGGCAAAAACCCCGCAAAAAAGAATCGATCGGTCGGCAGCCCCGCCGAAACCAGCGCCGCAAGGCTGGCCGAAGCGCCGGGAACCGCATAAATGGCGATATTTTCTTCAACGGCGTCGCGCACCAATTTATAACCGGGATCGGAGACCAGGGGCGTTCCTGCATCGCTTATCAAGGCGATTTTTTCTCCCGCACGCAGACGCGCCATTAGCTTAGGGCGTGCAGTTTCTGCATTATGTTCATGATATGGAAAGATTTTTGCCGCAGTAATGTCATAAGCGCGAAGTAGCTTTTGCGTAACCCTGGTGTCCTCGCAGGCAAGAACATCCGCGTTGGCGAGAATATCGAGGGCACGCAGGGTGATATCGCGAAGGTTGCCGATCGGCGTTGCAACGATGTAAAGTCCCGGCAATAGTTTACTTTTCCCCTTTTGGCCGCTAGGTTGAATCAGGAATTTTTCATTAACAATTACACCGGCGGAGTCGCCAATACATGCTGTCCTGTCTTCGTCGCTTTTCTTCGACACGATTCGTCCTCGCCGCCACGGCTGGCATTATGCTCGTCCTTACCGGTTGTAGCTCCGACCAGCCCGATGTGGCAACCAACGAACCGGTAGATCTGAGCAAACAGCGTAATAAATTGCGCAAACCCAGCCCACCTTGGCCGGCCGCACCAAGCCTGCCGCCGCTCGCGGACCTGGAACTGGAGATCACGCCAAAGGGGCGGGCGACCTTCAGGCCCGGCCCGGACGGAGCCGCGCCGCCGGCTAATGGCGTGCCCGTCGCTATCCTGCTTCCGCTCAGCGGGCCGCGGGGTGAATTGGGCAAGGCCATGCTTGACGCGGCGCAACTCGCCGTATTCGAGGTGGCCGGCCAGAACTTCATCCTGCTGCCATACGATACCAAGGGCACGCCGGAAGGCGCCGAGGAGGCGGCCGCCCGCGCGATGGGCCGGGGCGCCAAGCTGGTGCTGGGCCCGCTTTTAGCGGACTCGGTGGCGAAAGTATCTCCGCAGACCAGAGTTTCAGATATCAACATCGTTTCGTTCTCGAATTCCAAACGCATCGCCGGCAACGGCGTTTATATTCTGGGTTTCGCCCCCGACCAACAGGTCGATGCGATTCTCGACTACGCGGCGGGACAGGGGTTGAGCAGTTATGGCGTTGCGGCGCCGTCCAACGGTTATGGCGAACTCGTTGTCGACTCCCTGTATCAGGCAGCCGAACGGCGTGGCGCGGTAGTGACGCGGACGGGTTACTACGATTCGAGCGCAACAGATTTCTCTGAACAAGTCCGTGCCCTGACCGACTATGACCAGCGCCGCGAAACGCTATTGCAGCAAATGGCCGAGCTTGAAGGCCGGGAGGACGAGGTTTCCAAGCAGGCGCTAGCCAAGCTTGAAACATTGGACACCGTCGGCGAGGCTCCGTTCGAGGCGGTGCTTCTGCCGGATGCGGGCCAAAACCTTCGCACGCTGGCCGCATTGCTCAATTTCTATGACGTCGAACAGCCCGCCGTCCGCATCCTGGGCCTGCGCGCCTGGGACGAAACGCCGGAAATCTCTGCCGAACAGGCTGTTCAGGGCGCATGGTTCGCTGCCCCGCCACTTGCCGAGCGCAAGAAATTTGATGTTCGCTTCAAGGCCTCGTTTGGCTATACACCGCCGCGTCTGGCCTCATTGGCCTACGACGCAACGGCAATGGCGGCCGTGCTGGCGCAGTCGCCTTCAGCTACCGATTTTTCCTCTTCGGCCTTAACCGACTCGAACGGGTTCAGGGGCGTCGACGGCATTTTCCGGCTGCGGGCCGACGGCATAGTTGAACGCGCCTATGCGATCCACGAAGTCACATCGAGCGGCTTCCGCACGATCCAGCCGGCGGAAGACAGCTTCCAAGTGCCGATCAACTAGAGCTTAATCTAATCCAGCAAATGGGCGAGCAGTGCATTCAGGCGCTGCCGCCCATTTGCCGTTGCGCGCAAGCCGACCTCGTCCAGCTCCACAAGCCCTTCTTCCATAAGTTCGGTCAATCGTTGAGCGGACAACGTGCGTTCGATCGAATCGCCCACCTGTTCGGCAAAGCGCACTCGGCAGACGCCTTCGGTCAGACGCAATCCCATCATCAGTATTTCCGCAACTCGTTGCCGCGAATCGACAGGCAGGGTTTCGCCCGTGCCGTGGCCGGCATCGTCCACCAACTCCAGCCAACGTTCGGGCGCACGGTGGCGGCGAATAGCGGTAGTCTCTCCGTTCGTCGATATCCTGCCATGGGCGCCCGGCCCAATACCCGCATAGTTTTCGTATCGCCAGTAGGCGAGGTTATGGCGCGATTCGCCGCCGGTCCGGGCGTGATTGGATATCTCGTAAGCCGGCATCCCGGCCTTGCCCATAAGTTCCTGCGTTAATTCATATAGATTGGCGGCGCTGTCTTCGTCGGGGACCTGAAGGTCGCCGCGTTGATGCAGCGTATGGAAGGCCGTGCCGGGCTCAATGGTCAATTGATAGAGCGACAGGTGGTCGCCGGCCTCCGTCAGGGCATGGCCAAGTTCGTCCCGCCAGGCCGCCGCCGTCTGGCCGGACCGCGCATAGATCAGGTCGAAACTATAGCGGTCGAACAGTTTGGCGGCAGTCCGGACGGCCTGTAACGCCCCGGCCACATCATGTTGCCGACCCAGCGCCTTCAGTGAATCATCGTCAAGAGCCTGCACCCCCAGCGATACCCGGTTGATCCCAGCGGCACGGAAGTCGGCCAGTTTTGCCGCCTCCACCGAGGTCGGGTTGGCCTCCAGCGTTATTTCCACATCGGCCGCCAGACCCCAGCGATCGGCGACCCGAGCGATAACGGCCTCGGCCGTCGCGGGCTGCATCAGCGACGGCGTACCGCCGCCAAAGAAAATACTGGTCGCCGGGCCCGCATTCGGCGCCTCTGTTTCGGCGGCGTGATCGAACTCTCGAATAAGCGCCGCGCGCCAATGGTCATGGTCCACCGACTCGCGCACATGGCTATTGAAATCGCAGTAGGGGCATTTCGACAGGCAGAACGGCCAGTGGACATAAACCGCGAAGGCCGGCGCCGTCACGTCACGCTTTCCCCGAAACAGGCGGCGACGAGTTGAGTGAAAGCGTCGGCGCGATGGCTGATCGCATGTTTGTCGCCCGGTTCCATCTCGGCGAAAACAATATCGTAGCCCTCGGGCCGGAACACCGGGTCATAACCGAAACCCTTTTCGCCGCGCGGCGGCCAGACCAGCGTGCCGTCGACCCGCCCCTCAAAGGTTTCCGCATGCCCGTCGGGCCAGGCCAGCGCCAGCACGCAAACGAAATGCGCCGTTCGATCGGTCTTGCCTTGCAGTTCCGCCTCTACCCGTTCCATCGCAACGCCGAAGTTCCGGCCGGTGCGGGTTTCAGCCCAGCGCGCGGAATAGATCCCCGGCTCATCACCCAGCGCGTGGACCGCCAAACCCGAATCGTCGGCCAGGGATGGCAGGCCGGACCCTTGCGCCGCGGCATGTGCCTACAACAACGCGTTCGCGACAAAGGTCATGCCGGTTTCTTCCGGCTCGGGCAGGCCGAGGGTTTCGGCGGAGACGACCTCGACTCGAAAATATTTCAGTAGGTCAGCGATTTCGCCGACCTTGCCCTTGTTGTGGCTAGCGATGACCAGCTTGTCGTCGGTGAATTTTCTTGCCATGCCCGCATATATGGCGCGGCGGCGCACAACAGGGAAGGTTAAATTTCGGCCCGCCACGCTGAATGTCACAAAACTTGCCCACATTTTGTGGATAACTACGGGGGCAACACTCCATGTGCCTTAAAAC
>JADFVY010000100.1 GCA_015222795.1 Pseudomonadota bacterium
ATTGCGAGGTGCCGGCGGAAAATATCCTGGGCGAGGAGGGGCGCGGCGTGCGCGTCCTGATGTCCGGCCTGGATTACGAGCGCTCGGTGCTGGCCGCGGGGCCGACCGGCATCATGCAGGCCTGCATGGATATCGTCGTGCCCTACGTCCATGAGCGCAAACAGTTCGGCCAGGCGATCGGCGAGTTCCAGCTTATGCAGGGGAAGCTCGCCGACATGTACACCACGATGAACGCGACCAGGGCCTATGTCTATGCGGTGGCCAAGGCCTGCGACAAGGGCCGGACCAGCCGCAAGGACGCGGCGGGGGCGATCCTGTATGCCGCCGAGAAAGCCACCTGGATGACGCTGGAGGCAATCCAGACGCTGGGCGGCATGGGCTATGTGAACGAATCGCCGACGGGGAGGTTGCTGCGCGACGCGAAACTGTATGAGATCGGGGCCGGGACGAGCGAGATCAGGCGCATGCTGATCGGGCGGGAATTGTTCGAGGAGACGCGGTAATGGCGTTGGAAATGCGGACTATTTGCGAGAAATGCGAGACCGGGCTCGGTCATGATACGGAGGCGCATATCTGTTCCTTTGAATGCACATTCTGCGGCCCCTGCACGGAGGCGATGGATCGCGTCTGTCCGAATTGCGGCGGCGAACTGGTGCGGCGGCCTCGGCGAAAAACGGAAGGTTGAGACGATGAACGACAAGAACAAACCCGCGGCGATCGATCCGCACACGGTGGAGGCGCGCCATGGCACCGGTTATCCCGCGCCGTTTGACGCGGATTGCACCCAGCGCGAAAAGAGGCGGCTGGGCGATGCGTTCGCTTTGACGCAGTTCGGGGTGAACATGACCCATCTGTCACCGGGGCAGATGTCGGCCCAGCGCCACTGGCATAGCCGCGAGGACGAATTCACCATGGTGCTGGAAGGCGAGCTGGTGCTGGTCACCGACGCGGGCGAGCAGACGGTGCGCGCCGGCATGGTGATGGGTTTTTCCGCCGGCGCCGAAAACGGGCACCACCTGGTCAACCGCACGGACAGCGTCGCGGTCTATCTGGAGGTCGGCAGCCGCGACCCGCGCGACGAATGCGATTATCCGGACATCGATATGCTGGTGCGGCTGGTCGACGGCGAGCAGATATTCGTCCACAAGGACGGCACGCCCTACGATGAGTGAGGCGCCGCCATCCCATGTCGCGCCGGATATGCGCGCGGCGATTATCCAGCGCCTGACCGAGGTCGAGGCGCGTCATGGCGTGCGGGTGCTGTACGCCATCGAATCGGGCAGCCGGGCCTGGGGCTTTCCCTCGCCGGACAGCGATTATGACGTTCGTTTCATCTATGCCCATCCACGCGATTGGTATCTCTCGGTAAACGAGGCGCGCGACGTGATCGAGGAGGGCGTCGACGAAATGGATTTCGACGTCGCCGGCTGGGATCTGCGCAAGGCGTTGCGGCTGTTTTTGAAAGCGAATCCGGCACTGTGGGAATGGTTGGTCTCGCCGATTACCTATCGCGACGACGGTGGGGTCGCGCGGCGCCTGCGCGAGATCGCGGCCGAGGGTTATTCGCTGAAGGCGCTGGCCTATCACTATCTGCACATTGCCCAGGAAAAGGAACGCCGCCAGATCGCCGCGAAGACGACCGTCAAGGCCAAGAAATACGTTTATGCCCTGCGGCCGTTGCTGGCGCTGGACTGGCTGCGCGAAAACCAGACCCTGCCGCCCATGGCGATGCCGGAAGTCATGACCGGCGTGACCCTGGCCGACGATGTGCGCCAGGCGATCGTGGGGCTTGTGGAACATAAGGCCGTAACGCCCGAAGGCGCGCCGGTGGACCGCATCCCCCTGCTGGACGAATGGATGGACGAGGCGTACGAGAGGGGCCGCGCCTACGCCGACATCGCTCCGGTGCGCCAGACCGAGCGCGAGGCGCTGGATACGCTCTTCCGAGAGATCGTACTGGGCGAGGGCGGGTGACCGGGAATGATAAAGTTTGACCACAGAGGCACAGAGACACAGAGGAAATTTTCTTATCAGCGGCCCTCTGCGTATTTCTCACTCAAAATGTCATTGCGAGGCGCGAAGCAACGAAGCAATCCAGAAACTCGGAAATGCTGGATTGCCGCGGCGCTACGCGCCTCGCAATGACGATTTTACACTATACGTCACAAGGAGTTATCCATGACCGACCCTATCGTTATCGCCGCCGCCGCCCGCACGCCGATGGGCGGGTTTCAGGGCGAATTATCCGCCGTCACCGCGCCGAAACTGGGCGCTACCGCCATCGAGGCCGCGCTGGAACGCGCGGGCGTTAAGGGTGCGGAGGTTGGCGAGGTCGTTATGGGCTGTGTGCTGCCGGCCGGGATGGGGCAGGCGCCGGCGCGCCAGGCATCCTTCGGCGCGGGTATTCCCGAGGCCGTGGGCTGCACCACGATCAACAAGATGTGCGGATCAGGCATGAAGGCGGCGATGTTCGGGCATGATCTGATCGCCGCGGGCTCGGCCGAGATCGTGGTGGCCGGCGGGCTGGAAAGCATGTCGAACGCACCCTACCTGCTGGACAAGGCACGCGGCGGTTACCGCCTTGGAAACGGCAAGATCTATGACCATATGTTCATTGACGGGCTGGAGGACGCCTACGAGCCGGGCAAGCTGATGGGCGCCTACGCCGAGGACACGGCTGAACGCTATCAGTTCACTCGCGAGGCCCAGGACGATTTCGCCATCACCTCGCTGAAGCGGGCGCAAATGGCGACCGGGGATGGCTCCTTCGCCGGCGAGATCGCGGCGGTTACGATCAAGACCCGCAAGGGCGAGGTTACGGTGGAGACCGACGAGCAGCCGCGCAATGCCAACCTGGAGAAGATACCCACGCTGAAGCCAGCCTTCCGTGAGGGCGGCACGGTGACGGCGGCCAATTCCAGCTCGATCTCCGACGGGGCGGCGGCGCTGGTGATGATGCGCATGAGCGAGGCCGAGAGGCGCGGCGTGACCCCGCTGGCCATCCTGCGCGGCCACGCGACCCACGCCCAGGCGCCGGCCTGGTTCACCACCGCGCCGATCGATGCGGTCGCCAAGCTGCTGGAGCGCGTCGGGTGGGACAAGGACGATGTCGGCCTGTACGAGATCAACGAGGCCTTCGCAGTGGTCACCATGGCGGCGATGCGGGATCTGGATATTCCGCATGACAAGATGAACGTGCATGGCGGGGCCTGCGCGCTGGGCCATCCGGTCGGCGCGTCCGGCGCGCGCATCATGGCGACCCTGATGGCGGCCATGGCGAAATACGATGTGAACCGCGGCGTGGCGTCGCTTTGCATCGGCGGTGGCGAGGCCACGGCCGTTGCGCTGGAAAGGGTGCATTGATCATGGGTGAACTGGTTACGATCCCCGCGCGGCGGGGCAAGGCGGCGCGGGTGCTCAAGGGCGGGACCATCAAGGTCATCAACACCCATGGGAGCCAAGTCGTCGATACCTGGGCCTTCAGTCACGACGAACCCTGGGAATTCATGTCGATGGAGCATATGCGGGTCGCCATGGGCAGTATCTTCCCCAAGGTCGGCGATGCGCTGGTCACCAACCGCCGCCGGCCGATTCTGACGCTGTTGGAGGACACCTCGCCGGGCATCCACGACACACTGATGGCGGCTTGCGATAAATACCGTTACCAGTTGCTGGGATGCGCGGACGATCACGAAAACTGCACTGATAATCTGCATATGGCGCTGGGGGAAATCGCTTTCACTGCCCAGGAAACGCCGTCGCCGTTGAATCTGTGGATGAATATCCCGGTCTATGACGGCGGCGGGCTGGACTATCTGCCGCCGGTCTCGAAACCCGGCGATTATGTGGTTTTCCGGGCCGAGATGGACGCGGTGATCGCCTTTTCTTCCTGCCCGCAGGATCAGGTGCCGGTCAATGGAGTGGACTGTACGCCGGTCGAGGCGCATTTCGAAATTCTTTCAATCGGGGCGGTGGGCGTAAACGGTTAATTTGCAAAGAGATGTTAGAATAAAGCCTTGGAGATGTGGAATTTGCGAATTTTGCGCGAAATGGCGTGGAGCTGGCCGCTTCTGGTGGCCGGGGTCATTATTTTCGGACTTGCCGGAGCGATGCCGGCAGCGGCCAAGAGCTTGCGCCTGGAACCGGTGGACGAGGCGTCCGGAAATCCGGCGTTCGCGACCTGGCGCGCGGCCCTGCTGGAGGCGGTGCGCGGCCGCGACACGGATTTTGTGGTCGCCCAGGCCGCACGGGAAATAAGGCTTTCCTTCGGCGGCGATTATGGGCGCGACTATTTCCGCCAGGCCCTGACCGGCGAGGAATATTGGCAGGGCGAGGTTTATTGGCGGGAGTTGCAGACCGTGCTGGAACTCGGCGGCGTGTTTATGAATGACGGGGCCTTCTGTACGCCTTATTTGGCCTGTATCGACGTGCCGGGCTGTCCGGACTGCGATCCTTTCGAGACGGTCTTCGTCATCAGGGCGGACGCCGTGGGGCGCGCGGAACCGGATCGCGACGCGCCGGTGGTGGCGAACCTGTCCTGGGACGTTTTGCAGATGGACTATGAAGCGGCGGGCGCGGAAGGCTGGCATGCGGTAAAGCTGCCGATCGGGCGGACGATTTATCTGTCGGCCATGGATTCGCGAACGGCCGTGGATTACCGCGCCAGGTTCGAAAAGACCGCCGAAGGGTGGCAAATGACGGTGTTTATCGCAGGCGACTAAAGAGAGAGAAACAGAGAATATGTCGACAGTTCTGATTACCGGCGCCAGCCGGGGTATAGGCGGCGAGCTCGCCAGGCAATATGCCGCCGACGGCTGGCGCGTGATCGCCACCTGCCGCGACCCGGCGCAATATGACGGCGAGGGCGAGGTTCATGCGCTGGACGTTACCGATGGCGCCAGCGTGGCCGCGCTGGGGAAAGCCATGGCGGGCGAGACGATCGACCTGTTGATCAACAATGCCGGCATCTACGGCCCGCGCAGCCTGCCTTTCGACGCGCTGGATTACGACGCCTGGGGGGAAGTGCTGCGCACCAACCTGATGGGGCCAATGCGCGTCGCCGCGGCGCTGGCTGGACCGGTGATGGCGTCGCAACAGAAAAAGATGGTTTTTATTTCCAGTAAAGTCGGGAGTATTTCCGACAATACAAGCGGAGGATCGTATATATATAGATCCTCAAAGACAGCCTTGAATATGGCTGTCAAAAGTCTTTCGCTTGATCTTTCCGGGAAAGGGGTTATTACTTTGTTGTTGCATCCCGGGTGGGTTCAAACGGATATGGGTGGCACGTCCGCCCTGATCGATACAGTAACAAGCGTTACCGGTATGCGCGCGGTTATTGAAGGCGCGGGCGCGGCCGATAGCGGCCGGTTTTTCAATTACGACGGAACCGAACTGCCCTGGTAGGCGGTTCCTTAATTGTCAGGAGAGTTTAGAGTATGGCCGACCCATTGATAATGGATGCATTGATGGCCCTTGGCGGCGTTGGCGCCACCACCGCCGGGGCGTGGGGATTTCTTGTGGAGCCCAGGATGGTGAAGGAACGCCATGTGCGGTTGGAGAGCGCGCGCTGGCCCGGCCATTGCCGCGACCTGCGCATTGCCGTGCTGGGCGACTTTCAGGTCGGCGCGCCCTGGTTCAAGATCAAGCATCTCGACAAGGTGGTCGCGAAGGTCAACGCGATGGAGCCGGACCTTATCGTGCTGCTGGGCGATTATGTGATCGAGGGCGTGTTGTTCGGCCGTTTCGTTCAGCCGACGGAAATCGCACGCAGCCTGTCGAAATTGAAGGCCCCCCATGGTGTTTATTCGGTGCTGGGCAATCACGACTGGTGGCATGACGGCGAGGAAATCTGGCGCGAGCTGGAAGCCGCCGGCATTCATGTTCTGGAAAATGAATCCGTGCCGATCGATTTGCCCGAGGGGCGGATCTGGATCGCCGGGTTGGCCGACGAGTCCACGCGTGAGCCCTGCATGAAAACGACGTTCGGCCCGATTCCCGAGGACGAGCCGGTCATCGCGCTGGCGCACGACCCGGTGACGTTCTTCAATATTCCCGAGCGCGCCGTGGTGACCTTTGCCGGTCATACCCATGGCGGACAGTTCCGCCTGCCGCTGGTCGGCACGCCCTATCCGGTGGGCGGCACGCCGCGGCGCATGACCTATGGCATGATTGAGGAGGATGGCCGACATATTTATGTAACCTCCGGGTTGGGAACCAGCGGCGTGCCCGCGCGATTGAACATGCCGCCGGAAATCGCCGTGATTACGCTGGCGGCGGCGTAAAACCCCGCGTTGCGGGATTTACTCCACTAGGAAGGAACAAAAAATGGCGGAAAAATCCGGGCGGATCAGTTTCCTGATTGGCATTCTTTCGAAAATCACCCTGTTTCTGGTGTTGCTGGTAATTGGCGTGGGCGTTTGGGGTGTCATGTATGAGCCGACGCAACTACGCTATACGCAAGTGAAAATGAAATCGGTGCGTTGGCCGCAACATTGGCAGCCGATCCGGGTGGTCGTTGTTTCCGATCTGCATGTGGGATCGCGGTATATCGATCTGGCCAAGCTTGAAACAATCGTCAGGTTGATTAACACCGCCGAGCCGGACGTGGTTCTGCTGATCGGCAGTTTCATGCCCGGCGATTTTTTCAGGACGCCGATTTCGCCGAAGGATTTCGCGCCGGTTCTGGGCAAGATCGAGACCAAAACCAAGGGCGGGGTCTTGGCGCTGCTCGGCAGGCATGATGCGCTGGACGGCGGCAAGCAATTGTTGGACGCGCTGAAGAAAGAAAAAATTACGGTGCTTTCCAACAGCGCGGTGCCGATTAAACTGGCCCAGAAAAAACGTTTCTGGGTCGTTGGGTTCGGGGACAACCCACTTGATTACGAGAAAGCAATGGCGAAACCGCCAGCGGGCGAGCCGGTCTTTGGCATGGTGCATAACCCGACCCATTTCTCTGATATTCCGTTGAAAGTCGACATGGTTTTCGCGGGCTATACTCATGGTGGACTGGTGGTGGTTCCCGAATATCCCCTACCCTTTCTTCCCGACGGCGTGCCGGACAAATACGCCTATGGACTGGTCAGTGAAAACGAACACCAGATGTTCGTTACAGCCGGGATCGGCACCGACGAGTATCCTATCCGGCTGAACAACAAGCCCGAGATTCTGGTGGTCACCGTTATAGCGGGGAAGTAGTGGAGTGAACCATGCCCGATCCTATCGACTTCTATTTCGATTTCTCCAGCCCATACGGTTATCTGGCATCCAGGCGGATCGACGCGATCGCGGCGAAGCACGGCCGCGCGGTGACCTGGCGGCCGCATCTGATCGGCGCCGTTTTCGCCACCACCGGCTCGCAGCCGCTGGTCAATATCCCCATGAAGGGCGATTACGCGCGGATCGACATGCCGCGGACCGCCCGTCGGTACGACATCCCCTTTAATCCGCCGGCTAACTTTCCCTTCCTGTCGGTAGCCGCCGCGCGGGCGTTCTACTGGCTTTCCGACAGCGACCCGGCGAAGGCGCATGATCTGGCCGCGGCCCTCTATAACGCGGCCTTCGGCGAGGGGCGCGATATCACGTCAGCCGACACTGTAGTTGAAATCGGCGCCGGGCTTGGCGTCGATGGGGATGCCCTTCGCGCGGCGCTTCGCGATCCGGCGGTAAAGGCGCGCCTGAAGGCCGAGGTCGCGGCCGCGGTCGAACGCTGTATCTTCGGCTCGCCCTATATCATCGTCGATGGCGAACCCTTCTGGGGCCACGACAAGCTGGACGATATCGATCGCTGGCTGGAAACCGGCGGCTGGTGACCGGCCGATGACCGTACTCAAATCCACGACCGACACCCGATCCGACGAATTCGCCGCCAACAGCGCCGCCATGCGGGCCGTTGTGGAGGATCTGCGCGCCGAGGTCGAGAAGGTCAAGCTGGGCGGTGGCGATGCCGCGCGGGCCAAACATACCGGGCGCGGCAAGATGTTGCCGAGGGATCGGGTGCGCGCGCTGCTGGATCCGGGCTCGCCCTTTCTGGAGCTGTCGCAGATGGCGGCCCATGGCATGTATGGCGCCAATATAGCGGCTGGCGGAATCATCACCGGCATCGGGCGCATTGCCGGTATTGAATGCGTGGTGGTCTGCAACGACGCGACGGTCAAGGGCGGCACTTATTATCCGGTGACGGTGAAAAAACATCTGCGCGCGCAGGAAATCGCCCGTCAGAACAATTTGCCCTGCGTCTATCTGGTCGATTCCGGCGGCGC
>JADFVY010000101.1 GCA_015222795.1 Pseudomonadota bacterium
ACGCCGTAATGTTCCAGTTCGATGACCGCCTGCGCCGCCTCGCGGCACATATATTCGATCGCATCCTGGTCGCCCAGCCAGTCCGACCCCTTTACGGTGTCGTACATATGCCAGCGCCAGTCATCCTCGCCCATATTGCCCAGCGCCGCGGAAATGCCGCCCTGGGCGGCGACGGTATGGCTTCGGGTCGGGAAAACTTTGGTGATGCAGGCCGTTTTCAGCCCCTTCTGCGCCATGCCGAAGGTAGCGCGCAGACCCGCGCCGCCGGCGCCAACGACGATGACGTCATAAACATGATCGGTAATCGGATAGGCCTGGTCCATGAGCGGTTCTTTATTCCTACCCGAATGCGATTTTAAAGACGGCGAAAATCGCCGCAATGGCCAGCAGCGCGGTTCCGTACTTTACCGCGACCAGCGCTGCAAGTTTGCTGCCATGGCCGTGAACATAATCCTCGATCACCACCTGCAGGCCGAGTTGCATATGTTGAAACAGAATCCCGATCAAGGCCAGCATCAGGACTGCGTTGACCGGCGTGCGCAGCCAGGCCGTGGCGGTGGCGTGATCGGCCGTCGCCAGCGAGACGAAGGAAAAAGCGAGCCACAGAACCAGCGGCACCAGTGCGATCGATGTCAGACGCTGGATCCACCAGTGATGGGTTCCGCTATGAGCGGCGCCGAGGCCGCGGGCGCGGGCGAGGGGGCTGCGAAGGTTCACCGCGTCAGGCCCCCCGCATCGCGTAAATCGCCATCCAGGAGCCCACGGTCAGCAGGATCGAGCCCGCCAGAACGAACAGTCCGGTATTGCGGGCGGTGTCGAGTTCGAAGCCCCATCCGGCGTCCCAGCAGAGATGCCGGATGCCGTTGCACAGATGATAGAACATCGCCCAGGTCCATCCCAGCAACATGAGTCGGCCGATCGTGGACGCCAGAAGTGCCTGCACAAATGCAAAATACTCGGGCCCGCTCGCCAGCGCCATCAACCACCACACCAGCAAGACGCCACCCATCGCCAATCCCACGCCGGTGATCCGGTGGGTGATGGACAAGAGCATGGTCCACTGTAGTCGATACACCTGTAAATGCGGTGAAAGCGGTCTTGAGCGAGTGCCCATTCCTGTCTTCCCGTAGATGATTATTGGAGGCCATCGGGCCGCCAGAGACTTTAGCCAGTTACGCGTTCAAGTCAATCTTCGCACCTGCAAAAAAACCACATGAACATGCGCATAAATGCTGCATTTGCGAAATATGTTGTTGTAGACGACCGAAAAGAACAAAAAAGTGACTCGACTTTTACTAAAATTGCTGGAATTATGGTTAACATGCGTAGTAGCGTCGAAGTCATCGCCTGACCGCATAGTGGAGATCGCGCTGCCCGGCATCCGGGCTGAGTTGCGGCAAACCTTATGAGGCAGGAGAAACTTCGGGGGCGCCCCCGGCCATCGGTTGTGGGGCGTGGCGGTCCAGCGGCAGGATACCGGCCGCAACCCTGCACGGGGGATCGACTGGAGAACGGACCAGCACGCGCATCGAGAGTCTTTTTAAGGCTCGGGAGGCGCCGCCACAGGCGCCTCCTTCGATTCACAACCTTTATGAATATTCGGCACCGGCCTCGCCGCCGGCCACCCTCAACGCGGAACCAGCACCGTATAGTCCAGATCCAGCACGACGGCCGGGTCATACTTGCCTTCGGCATTTCTTAGCGGAAATTCCGCACAGGGGCGGTCCTTGGTGGCGACCGTGCGCAGGCGGAGCGCCCCAACGTCTGCCCGGCCGGGAATTTCGATACAGTCCAGCACCTCCGACCAGGCGTAAATGGTATCCCCGGCGAAGGTCGGGTTGGCGTGGCTGCCGCCGTTGATCGCGGCGATCAGTCCGGCATTGGCGAGGCCGTTGAAACTGAGCGCGCGGGCCAGGCTGATGATATGGCCGCCATAGATCAGGCGGCGGTGAAAACGCCCCTTTTCCGCGGCATGCTGATCGAAATGCACCCTGGCGGTGTTCTGCCACAGACGGGCCGCCATCATATGCTCGGCTTCCTCGACGGTGATTCCATCCACATGATCGATCCGCTCGCCGGCCCGGTAATCGCCCCAGCGATGCGGCGAGCCGGCGAGGTAGAAATCCCAATCCGAGAAATTCAGGCCCTCGGGCACATGAATCTCACCCGCCACTTCCGGCAAATCGGGCATGGAAGTTCCGGGCGCGGGGGCGGCCGTGTCGCGCTTGCGCACCATGACCCAGCGCACATAGGAAACCACGGGCTCGGCGCGCTGGTTGATGCCGACGGTTTTCACCCAGACCACACCGCCCTTGCCGCTGGAAGTTTCCCGCAGGCCGATGACCTCGGACCTGGCGGTCAGCGTGTCGCCAGGATAGACACGCGCAAGAAACCGGCAATCCGCATAACCCAGATTGGCGATGGCGTTCAGCGAGATATCCGGCACTGTTTTGCCAAATACGATATGGAAGGTGATCAGATCATCCACCGGCGCCCGTTCGAAACCCAGCGCCCGGGCGAATTCATCGGAAGACTGCAACGCAAACCGCGGCCCGTACAGCGCCTGATAGAGCGCCACATCCCCCGCCGTCACCGTGCGCGGCGTGGCAT
The DNA here is from genome assembly GCA_015222795.1 of Pseudomonadota bacterium. GTDB lineage: Bacteria > Pseudomonadota > Alphaproteobacteria > UBA8366 > JADFVY01 > JADFVY01. The sequence continues at coordinate 2,611 of JADFVY010000101.1, forward strand.
GATGGATCATATGGCCGAGTGCGAAATCCTCGAAAAAATTGCCCGCGCTGGTCTTGCCGCCCATGTCCGTTACCCCTCCGCCGCCATCTCGCCGATCATCGCGGCCAGTCCGACGATGCGTTTCGCGTCTTCCACATGCAGGTTTTCAATCAGTTTGCCATCGACCACGACAACGCCCTTGCCCTGGACGACGGCTTCCTCATGGGCGGCGATGATCTTCTCGCTCCAGGCGATTTCGTCCGCCGAGGGGGCAAAAATCTCGTTGGCCACCTCGATGGTCTTGGGGTGGATCAGCGTCTTGCCGTCGAAGCCGAATTCCAGCCCCTGG
>JADFVY010000102.1 GCA_015222795.1 Pseudomonadota bacterium
AGCCCGACCATGCGGCCGGTCTGGCGCGCATAGTTGCCGGTGGCGCTGACCACATGCTCGCAGCGGATGTCGCCCTTTTCGGTTTTGACAAGCCATTCGCCGCCCGATGTGCGCTCGATCGCGATCACCGGTGTCTGCTGATGGATGGTCGCGCCCATGTCGCGCGCGCCCTTGGCCATCGCCATGGTGACGTCCGCCGACTGGATATAGCCGTCGTCGGGGTGGAAGATGCCGCCGACCAGCCCCTCGACGTTCGAAAACGGCGCCATCTCCTTGATCTCTTCGGGCGTCTTGAACTCCACATTGACCCCGAGGGTCGCCGCGGTGCCGGCATAATGGCGGTATTCGTCCATGCGGTCCTGGTTGGTCGCCAGCCGCAAATTGCCGACCTTGGCGAAACCAACCGACTGGCCGGTCTCCTCTTCCAGCCCGCCATACAGCTCGACCGAATATTTGTGAAGCTGGCCGACGGAGTACGACATGTTGAACAACGGCAGCAGCCCCGCCGCATGCCAGGTCGACCCGGCGGTCAGCTCGGTGCGCTCCAGCAGCACCGAATCCGTCCAGCCCTTCCTGGCCAGATGATAGAGCATCGAGCAGCCAACAACGCCGCCCCCGATCACCACAACGCGCGCCGTATTCTTCATGACCTTATGCCTCCCAATGCAAAAACGCACCCCCGACACCCCCCGCGGGGGCCCGGACGCCGTCCGAAAATTCCTGGGTAATCCACACCACCGGCGCGGTTTCAGGGCTAACGGCGGTGCGACGCGTGCTGTCGGGATTGCGGCGTTGGGGGCACGAGAATTAACCCGAAGGCAATGCGCGTAAGTTAAGATGCCGGCATCAATACGGAAGGGTGCCACCCATGAACGATGACGATATGTACAAGGCTGCGGTATTGTCCTTCGGGCCGTTTGCCGACAAGCCGACGCCCGAACTGCTCGACTTGCTCTGCGATGAGGACGAGGTGAACAGCCATGCCGCCGCCACGGCGCTCCAGAGACGGGGCGAGCGGGTTGCGTTCGAGCGGGGCATTGAGCTGACCCGCGATGACCGGGAGTACGTTCGGGATAATGCCACATTTCTGCTGGGCCAGTTGGGATACAATGACAGCTATCCCTACAGGGATGAGACTGCCCCCGTGCTGGAAGCCATGCTGAACAACGACCCGTCCGACGAAGTCCGCGCCGGGGCGGCGGCGGCGTTGGGGCATCTGAGCGCAGCATCCACCCTGGACAGTCTGGTGCGGGCGGTGGAGGACGCGGACGAGGACGTCCGGTACAGCGCGGCGTTTGCGCTGGTCGGCATGGTCACGCCGGAGATACTTCCGGTGATCGAGAAAATTCGCAAGGACCCGGACGGAGATTTCGCGGATTGGGGCGAAATAGCCATGGAGATTTTTTACGGGGAAAAATACGGGAACGAGACCGTCGAAAGCCTGTGCGGCATGCTCGCCGACGCCGAATTGGATATTGCTGCCCGCAAGGCGGTGTCGGAAATTCTAACCGATCGCAATGAGGCCTTTGCCTGGGAACAGGCCTGCTCCTTCCAGAAGTCGGAATCGGCGGCGCTCCGGCTTAACGCGCCGTTGCTGGCAAACGGGCTTGGCCGGAGCAAGGAAACACCGCCCCGGGCCGAGGTAATCGGCATGCTGATGGACATGCTGCACAACGATCCCGAGGCCGCTGTAGGCGACCGAACCGCTGAAGTGCTGGCCGAATTCGAGGGCGACAAAGAAGTGCTGGACAGTCTCATCGCCGCCGCGCCCGATCCCGACTGGCGCGTGCGCTGGTCGGTGGCCTTCGCGCTCAGCCGGCATGGCGAACCGGAGGGCGTTCCGCTGCTGGAAAAACTCAGCAAGGACCCGGACGAGCGAGTCGCAGACTATGCCAGGGAACGCCTCGACTGGATGCAAAGCATTTTCCGCAACAGGGCTGAAAACTGATGCAACCACCACATCCTGCGGCCGGGAAACGCGACCCTTCGGGCGGCCTTGCGACCCCGCCGCCGGAACTAAACCACCCTCACCACACCCACCCCAGATAGCGCGTCCCCACATACACCATGGCGATCCCGGCGGTGGCCAGCAACAGCATGGCGAGCCGGCGGCGTGTGTAGCGGTTGGCCTTCCGGTAACGCTCGATGAATTCCGGGTCCTGGGCAAGTTCGTGATGACGTAGATATTCGATGCCGCCCGACGGGTGATACCGCGTGGCCGCGGGCGTTTCAGACCATGCTTGCGGGCGATGTTCCTGTAGCCAGTGGCGGAG
>JADFVY010000103.1 GCA_015222795.1 Pseudomonadota bacterium
AGCACGTCGATCTCGGGCCCCTCGATCGGGATCAGTTCGGCGCCGGCGGTTCTGGCCAGTTCCGCAACCGCGGCAGCCGGATATCCCGCGACGATGAAGAAAGCGTCCAGTTCGCCCGCCTTCATTTTCTCGATCGCCGGGATCGGCTTCATATAGGATGCTTTGATATCCTTGTCGCCTAGGCCGAAGGCGGCCAGGATCAGTCTTGAATCCACCAGGGTTCCCGAACCCTCTTCGTCCAGTGAAACCCGTTTGCCCGCGAGATCCAGGATCGAGCGAATTTCGGAGCCCTTGCGCGCCACCAGATGGATGCTCTCCGGATAAAGGCTGGCGATCGCGCGGATGCCTTCGACCTTGCCGGTTTCCAGATAAATGGTGGTGCCTGTATGGGCCCAGTAGGCGATGTCGGACTGGGCAAACCCGGAATCGACCTGGCCGGCGGCGATTGCCTCGATGTTGGCGACCGATCCATGGGCGGACTGGGCGACGGCGACCAGGCCGGGCACGCCGCAACTACCACCCTTGTCGCAGGGCCGCGAGCCCGGCGGATTGCTTATCGCCTGTGCAATCAGGCCGCCGACCGGATAATAGGTGCCACCGATGCCGCCCGTGGCGATACGGAAGAAGGTGATTTCCTCCGATGCGCGGCCGGGGGCTGTTCCCAGCAAGACGGTGAAAGCCAGTATTGTCGCCATAAAACGGAGCATGAAGAAGTTCCTCGACGGATATTTTGTCACCCTGATTGGATTGTTGGATAGACTAACATGTTACGGATGAACAAGACATGTACAGCACAGGGCAGCGTAAATATCCTGCAATCCATTGTATGAACCGAACAATGTAGGGAGAGAGTTTAATGAAGCTCGAGGGATTAAAGCCACCGGGACTGGTCGTCAACCATCTTAAGGGCGACCCTGATGAGGTTCGCGCCAATGGCTGGCTGGAATGGGATGGATCGCTGGACCTGGACGCAGCCGTTCTGGGCGTGCCGTTTGACGGCGCCTCGACGGTGCGGCCCGGTTCGCGCCATGGCCCCGACGCCGTGCGTTCCGCGCTGGCCTATTACACAACATGGTCCAGCGACGAGCGGTTCAGCATGGCGGAACTCAGGGTCGCCGATATAGGCGATGTCGACGTGGTCGTCACAGACATGGCGGGGACGTTCGCGCGGCTGCGCGCGGTGGTGCGGGAACTCGTCGAACGCGGTGTCGTTCCGATTTCCGTTGGCGGGGACCACTCCATCGCCTGGCCGATCCTGGAGGGCATTACCGCGGCGCGGTCGGGCCGGCGGGTCGGTGTCGTTCATTTCGACGCCCACCACGATCTGCGCGAGGCTCATTTCGGGGCGGAGTCCAGCGGCGTGCCGTTCCGCAAGGCACTGGAATTCCCCGAGAACGCGGTTCTGGGCCGCAATCTGGTTCAAATCGGCATGACCGAGTTCTGTAACTCGCCCATTCATGCAAATTATGCCGAGGAAATGGGCGTTACGGTTATTCCGGGGCTGGCGGTGCGCCGCGACGGTATCGACCGGGCCGTCGATATTGCGCTGGAGCGCGCAGGCGACGGCACCGACGGAATTTACGTCTCGGTCGATATCGACTGTATCGACCAGAGCCAGGCCCCGGGCACCGCCGCGCCCAACCCCTGCGGGCTGGATGGCCGCGACCTGCAGCATGCGCTGCGGCGGTTGGCGCGGGACCCGCGCATACTGGGCTGCGACATCGTCGAGATCTCGCCGCCGCTGGACATCAACAATATGACCGGCAATCTGGGCGCGATGATGGTGCTGAATTTCCTGATGGGCCTGGCGATGAGGAAAGAGGCAGTTAGCTCTTGACGTTACCGCGGCAGGAAGCTTTAGAAGGCCCGGCATGAATGAAAAGAATATACCACCGGCCAATGCCGTCGGCGCGAAAACCAAATGGCTGCTGATCTCGGGAACTGCACTGTTCGCCGTGCTGGCGGGGATGCTGGGCTGGCTTTATTTCGATCCTCTGGCTGGATCGGCCGAGGGTACTTCAGACCCGGCGCGGATCGACTGGATGTTCATCGACGCCGGCGATGCGGATCTGGTGATCGCGGGCCGCAAGGTTTACGAGGCGAACTGCGCCAGCTGTCATGGCTTCGGTCTGGAAGGCCAGCCGGACTGGCGGCAGCGCGGCCCGGACGGTGTTCTGCCGGCGCCCCCGCATAACGAAACCGGCCATACCTGGCACCACCACGATGCCCTGCTGTTCGACATCGTAAAGCTTGGTGGCCAGGCCCTTATGCCGCAAGGGGTGACGTCGGGAATGCCCGCCTACGGTGACGTTCTGAACGACCGCGAGATAGAATCCTCGCTGGCCTATATCAAATCGCGCTGGCCCGGTAAAATCCGGCGTCAGCAGGAAATGCGCACCGATAAGAGCCGTTGATGCGGCGCCCTGTTTTTCGTCAATGATTCCTTATTGTTATCGTTTACGAAATCTAAAGCTATTCCAGTGATATTCAGGGTGTCGGGATAAGCGGTGGCGGGCGATTGGCTCGATTGTCCCGAAACGAATTTTGCGGCTTTTTGCGGCATTGTGGTTCTGCGGCCTTGAACCATTCGCAATAGCTGGGCTACAACGCTCCGTTGCTGGTTTGGGTGGCCAGGAGTTAAGAGGGGAAGACAGCGGTATTGAATCGAACGTTAAATGACTAAGAACCGGATAAATACAGAAGATGAATTTCCTGAACTTCTCCGCTAATCTTGTTATCGTCCCTGCTGCCCTTTGCGGTGCATCGTGATGTTTTCGAAGGGCGCTGATAATAACTCCAACCCTTTTGGCCGCGATAGCGATTCCAGGGGTGTGCGCCGGGTGCTGTCCCGGATTTTCCGCGAACGCGAACTGCTGGTCCGCAGCGATGGCGAGGTACGTTTTCTTCGTGTCGGCGCGCGCATGCAGATGGCCGTGGCGGCCGGTCTGGTCGTTAGCGCCATCTGGGCGGCGACAGCGGTTCCGGTAACCATAACCCAACTGTTGACCATCTCGACAAATGAGTCTCAGATTTTTGAAGCCAAGATGGCCTATGCCGATCTGCTGGACGAGGTGGCCGCATATCAGAACACCGTCGATGATGTTACCTTGGCGCTGCGTGACAGCAGGCAGCAGCTTGAGGCGCAGGTCGCCGAAGCACGCGAAATGGAGCGCCAGTTGGCCGGGGCGGGCGACGCGCTTGCCGGTCCTCGGGCCACGATGGCGCAATCGCGCGAAGTGCTGCAAGGTCATCTCGATCAGGTAAACGGATCGTTGGCCGGCATTGAAAATGATGGCGAGGTACTGGAAAGCACGCTGGCGAAGATCCGTTCGGATCTGGCGGCCAGCGACGATGGCCGCCAACTCGTGGAACGTGCCCGTGCCCGCTTGAAGGAACGTGCCGAAGGGCTGGAAACGCGGCTGACCGCCGTCGTCGATAAGAACCTGAAGGTGGAAGAGAAGAACGCGGCGCTTTCCACCAATGTGGAGGTCACCACCGCCGAACGCGACGGCCTTTTAAATCAGCGCGAAAATTTGCGTGGCACCATTCAGGCCCTGGAAGCCGATGTTGCGGCGCTGAGCCAGGTGCGCCATGAACTGGAGGTTCACAGGGATGACCTGACGGCCTCGTTGGCCGCCGTGCGAACTGAGAACGATAATCTGTCCGATGACCGCCTGGCGCTACAGGAACAGGTGGCGGGGCTGGACAGTGAACTTCTTATGACGCAATCGAAGCAGGATGAGGTCAGGTCGGACCTGCAGAAAGTTGCGCAAAGTTTGCAATTGGTAACCGGAAGCCAAGCGGTTCTGGGCGATACACCCAACGCGCTGCGCTCGCAGATCGACGGGTTTCTTGCCGATCTGACCAGTCAGCAGGCGATCGAGGATGCGGTGCTGCAGCGCGCTACCGAGCGTGCCGCCGGCAGCATCGAGGAAATTGAGAAAATTGTGGTCATGGCCGGCCTCAATGTCGACAAACTCCTGGGTAAAATAGAATCCGCTGGCATCGGCCAGGGCGGACCGTTTATCGCGGCCTCCGACGGAATGCCGGGCAATGAGGAACTCGACGAGACCATGATCCTGCTCGACAATAACATGACGCGCTGGGAGGCGTTGAACGAGGCGTTGCGCGCCGTGCCGCTGAGCCTTCCGGTCGATTATTACCGGATTACCAGCCGCTACGGTACACGGGTGGACCCGGTTAACAAGAAACGCTCCATGCATGACGGTCTCGATATGGCCGGGGCGATGAATACCTCGGTTTATGCCCCGGCGCCGGGAACCGTGATCTATTCGGGCGTCAAGGGTGGTTACGGCAAATTTGTCGAAATCGACCATGGCTATGGAATCGTTACGCGTTACGCACATTTGAACAAAAACCTCGTGGAAGTCGGCGATATCGTCGACCACCGTCAGCGCATTGCCCTGCTGGGCAACAGCGGCAGGAGTACCGGTCCGCACCTGCATTACGAGGTTCGCTTTGACGGCAGATCCATGGACCCACTTAAATTCATCAAGGCTGGACGATATGTTTTCAAAAACTGACAAGGATACCCCCTCCATGACACCCGCGTCGGCGCCGGATAAATCCGGCAAATCCAACGTTCCCTCGATCATCAGTGCGAATCTGACGGTCACGGGCCACATGAACACGAACGGCGACGTTCAGATCGACGGTACGATCGACGGCGACGTTCAGAGCAAACAAATCACGCTTGGTGAAAGCGGCGTTGTGAACGGCGCGATCGTCGCCGATCTGGCCCGTATCTCGGGCACCGTGAATGGATCGATCACCGCGCGCGTGGTCGAACTGGGCCGTGCCGCAAAGATCACCGGCGATATCAACCATTTCAGCCTCGCTATCGAGCCCGGCGCCTTCATCCAGGGCCAGCTCATGCATGTTGACGAGCAGAAGCTGAAAGCGCCGGTCGGTAACGGCGCCGACATCAAGCCGACCCCGATTATATCCGCCGACGCGGATAAGAAACCTTCCGACCTCGGGAAAAGTCTTCCGAACTGAAGCGGTTTCGGCGGGCAATTCCGCCAAAGAAGATAATTGGCCGGCCGGATTGACTTCCGGCCGGTTTGTTTATGCGGATTGTTCGCGCAGGATATCGGCGTAAAGGGCCGGGTCCGTATTGCCGCCCGAGCATATGCAGACGACGATCTTGTCCCGGCAATCGATTTTACCGTCCAGCACCGCCGCCAGCGCTGCCGCGCCGCCGGGCTCCACCACCAGTTTGAAATGCCGGAACGCCGCCGCCATGGCGCGTTTAACGGCTTCGTCGCTGACCGCAAGCCCGCCTTTGGCCAAATCGCGCAGGATCGGGAAGGTCAATTCGCCAGGGGCGGTTGGCAGCAGTGAATCGCAGATTGTCGCGGTTTTCCCGTCGACGGATTTGCGTGCGCCCGCGGCCATTGATAGCGCGGTATCGTCCCATCCATCGGGCTCTGCCGTCCAGATATCGGTATCGGGCGACAGGCGTGACAGGGCCAGCGTGACACCCGAGGAAAGCCCGCCTCCACCACAAGGGATAACGACCGCATCCGCCGTGATGCCCGCCTCGTTGCATTGTTCCACGATTTCCAGACCTACCGTTCCCTGGCCGGCGATGACGTCGGGATTGTCGTAGGGTCTGACCAGGGTGGCGCCACTGTCGGTGGCGATGCGGGCGCCGATCTCCTCGCGATTATCGTTGTACCTGTCATAGAGCACGACCTCGGCGCCCCAGGCCCGGGTATTGGCGATCTTGATGGCTGGCGCATCCGCCGGCATCACAATGGTCGCCGGCACCCCCAGCATGGACGAGGCCGCCGCCACCCCTTGCGCATGATTGCCCGAGGAGAAGGCCACGGCGCCGGCCTTGCGCGCCGCCTCGTTGAATTGCGAAATCGTATTGTAGGCGCCGCGGAACTTGAAGGAACCCGTGCGCTGCAGCGGTTCCGCCTTGATCATCAGCCGATAGCCGAGCTCTTCGTTCAGTAGCGGGGCCTCCAGGAGGGGCGTTCGGACGGCAAAACCTTCCAGCCGCAGCGCCGCTGCCTCGACATCCTCGAAGCTGGCGGCGTAATCCGCCCTTGTCTCATTTGTATCGGTCGAGGAATTCATTCAGGGCCTTCACGGCTTGCGGTTCCGACAGGCTGAGCGGATGACCCACGTCCGGCACGGTGACGGCCTTCAGGTCGGAATGCTCGCGCTGCATATGTTCGAATATTTCGGGGCTCAGTACATCCGACTTTCCGCCGCGAAAAGCAAGCATGGGGATGCCGCAAAGGGCGCGGAACAGTGACCAGGGGTCGAAATCGTGGCGTGCCTTGCCAATGGCCTCGGCCAGGCGGATATCCCAGTCGAAATGCAGCATGCCATCGTCGCCCTCGCGCCAGGTGCCGCGCGCGCCGGCCAGCCATTCCGCGTCGGTCTCGCAGGACAGGTTCGGGAACATGCGCTTCATTTCCGCCACCGCGCTGGGCCAGTCGGGTTGCGGATGGTCGCGGCCGATATAATCCATGATGCGGGTCAGTCCGCTGTCGGCGACTTCCGGCCCGACATCGTTCAGCACCACGGCCGCAATCGACGATGGAACCGCCAGCGCCAGCGCCATGGCCAGGAAGCCGCCGAACGAGGTGCCGATGATTACGGTGCGATGCAAGCCCGCCACCGTCATCAGGTGGCGCACATCGCTGACATGCACCGTCGGGTGATAGTTGGCGGGCTCCGGGTCATGGTCAGACTTGCCGCGGCCCCGGTAGTCCGGGCAAATCACCCGGCGCTCCCCCGCCAGCCGCGATGCCACCCGGTGGAAATCCCGTGAGTTGCGCGTAAGACCGGGTAGACAGAGAACGGGTGTCGCCGAGGACAACGGGTCGCCGTAATCGCGAAAATAGAGCGACAGCCCATCTTCGGCCAGGTAATGGCGTTCCCGGTATTCGGTCATGGATCAGGCCAGCCCCAGCAGGCCGGGCAGGGGGGCGAGGGTGTCGATCTCGCGGTCCGGCGCGCCGGGGATGCGTTCCGGCGGCTGGCCGAAACGGTTGACCCAGACCACGCGGAAGCCGAAATGAGAGGCGGCATAGGCGTCCCAGGCGTTTGACGACATGAAGCAGATTTCGCCCGGTTTCACCCCGACGCGGTCCGTCGCCAACTGGTACACTCGAGGGTCCGGCTTGAAGATACCGACATCCTCGACCGACAGCGCATGATCCAGCAGGTCGGTCAGGCCCGCGGAATCGATTGCGGCTTTCAGCATCGTGGGCGCGCCGTTGGACAACACGCCGGTCTGCAGCCCGCCGGCCTTTAGCGCGGCCAGCATATCCGGCACCTCGGCGTAGGCGTCGAGCTGCAGGTACAGGTCCATCAGGCGCTGGCGCATGGCGGGGTCGTCCAGCCCTACCGCCGCCATGGCGTAGTCCAGCGCGTCACCCGTGACCTGCCAGAAGTCCACATGGCTGCGCATCAGGCTGCGCAGCCAGGTATATTGCAGCTGTTTCTGGCGCCAGATATTCGACAGGCTGTCGGCCTTGTCGCCAAGATCGCCACGGCAGCGCGCCGCCGCGGAGTGAACGTCGAACAAAGTGCCATAAGCATCGAAAATGCAGGCGCGGATACCGGAAATTTCAGCCTCGGCCATGGGGGCCTCCCTCGTTTTGCTGTTGCCATCCCGCCGCAGGCTGCCCGCCCCGGAACGAGTCGGTGGATGTTATAGCATGAGGGGGCGGGCGTTGGGCTAGAGGCGCTTGGCCGCTCAAATGAGTTTTCGGAGTTCCGCTGCAAGCGGCTCTTCGTCTCCACCGAAACTCGCTATCATTGCAGCCAGAAAATTGCCGGGAACAAGCCTTGTCAATTTAAGGGAGTGGCCGGCGCGATTGGCAAGGAGCGCCAGAAAGACTGTTTGGGTTCGGCCATTGCCTTCGCGAAACGGGTGTATTGCGTTCAGGATCGCGAGAAAACGGGCTGCGCCGACGGCAAATTCGTCGCGCTGCATATCTCGCAAATGCCTGTTGAGCTTTAGTTTGGAAAAGAGTTGCTTCATTTCGCGGTCGATGTTCTCCGGGAAGCAGAACATGTTTTCGCCCTTGCCGATACGCACCGTGCGAAACCTTCCCGCCCACGCATAAACATCCTGAAACAGATGGAAATGGACCGCTTTATAGTGGGTGACACTAAGTCGCCCATTGGGCAGGGGCTCGTCGGAACGTTGTGCGGTGCTGATGGCCTCAAATGAGTCGAGCGCGGCCTGATCGCGAATTCCTGGAGTATTTTTTAGAACGGACGTGTCCGCATAACAGTATGGATCTGCTATGGCCTCATACATCACCGCGGTCAGCGAGCGCTACCGTACTTCGCGGCAATCGCCTTGCGGCGTTCTTCGGCGGAAAGGCCTTTTCGCTCGAATTCGCGAAAGTCTTCATTCATTTCGGCGGTCAGGCGGATGTTTTCAACTTCGCTTATTTTAGCGAAAACACGGCGACCGATCGTGTAGCCTTCCGCGCTACCGTTTTCAGTTTTTGATGTTACTTTGCTCATGCGCGCAACATAGCATTATTTGTGTTTTTTCGCATCGGAAATTGTCTTACGCGGCGGTCCTACTCTGCGTCCTTCGGCCGGTCATACCCCGGCAGGCCGCGGGTCAGGTCTTCGGGGTGTAGCAGGACTATTCGTTCGTCATCCAGTTTCCAGCGATAGATCGGCAGGGTTTCCAGGATGCGCTGCACGTAGTTGCGGGTTTCGGAAAACGGGATCGATTCGATCCAGTCGATGGCGTCGTCCAGCGAACCCCGGGGGTCGCCGTTTTCTTTCTGCCATTTTTTGACCCGGTGCGGCCCCGCGTTATAGCCCGCCAGCGCCATCACCATCGATCCTTCATACTCGATCAGCAAGTCGTCGAGATAGGCGCTGCCCAGTGTCAGGTTGTGATAGGGGTCGGCGGTCAGCCGGTTTGTCGAGTGGCCCTTGATTTCCAGATCGCGAGCGACTTTCTTCGCGGTCGCCGGCATCAGCTGCATCAGCCCTCGTGCGCCGGCCCGGCTGTGCGCCGCTGGATCGAAAGCGCTTTCCTGGCGCACGAGCGCATGGAGCAGCGCCGGGTTCAACGGCAATTTCCCTTCGACGGCCAAGGTAGGATAGCCCAGATCGCGGAGCAATACGCCATCCCGCGCCGCGCGCCGCGCAATATAGACCGCGATCTCGGTTCGGCCGGCGTCGCGGGCCAATTTCGCTGATTTGACCCATTCGGTGGCGGTTTTGCTGCGCCAGGCGATATGCCGCAACAGCGGTATCAGCGCCTCGTCGTCATCCAGCGAGGCGAGGAACGTCATCGGCGATTTTGCGGGGTCGGTGGACGCATCGCCCGTGGTGGTTGGCGCGCTTGTCGCCTTCAGACCGATCAGCAGCCGTGCCAGCCGCACCAGATCGTCGCGCTCGAAGGTCTCGGCCTCGGCGGCGTCGATCCGGGTTTCGCTGCTCGCCGGTGGCGGGCTGGCCATGCCCAGCCGGTTAGCCGCCAACTGGCCGTAGAATGTCGTACTGAGTCCGGCGGCGGTGCGATACCATTGCCGGGAAATTTCCTTCTCGCCGGCGCCTTCGGCCGCGCGGCCCGCCCAATAGGCGCCGCGAGCCCGGCTGATTGGATAGCTGACGAAACCGTATAATGTTGAGAAATGCCCGAAGGCGGTATGCGGGTCGTTCATGAATCGAAGAGAGATCCAGCCGGCAAGGAACTCCGCATCCGCGCGTTTGGCCCGGTCGGTCAATCCGTGCCCGTGCACCAGGCGGTAGGCGGTTCCGGGGTCGTCGTTGCGCAGAAAACGCCGGGCCAGAATCTCGCGCTCGCTCCACCATCGCGCGGGGTGGCTCAACTCACCCCGGTAGCTGAGCAACAGGTCCGCGGCATCGGCATTCATTTCCTTGCGCCGGCGCCAGCGTACACGCTCGTAATAGAGGCCGGGGTCGTTCTCCAGCCATGAGGGAATTTTTTCGATGGCGGCGTCAACGCCACCCTTCTGGCCCATCAGTCTTAGCCTGGCGTCGGCCAGCGCGCGGCGGCCCTGGCCCAGATTACCCATAAGGCGCCTGGCTGCGGTTCGGCGGTTATCCCACAGCAATCGGTCGAGCCGCGCCGCGTTGTCCTCGGGCTCCAGATAGGCGCCGAACGTCGCCAGGTATCGTTTTTCGGCGGCGCTGCTCATGTCAAAACGAGCCCAGCCCCGCCTGATTATGTCGGTTGCCTTGCGCTCGTTTCCACCGACGATCAATGCCTGTGACCAGGCGATCGATCCCTCGAGGGTACGCGGCGCGTGGTTCTCGAACCAGTCCAGCTTGGCGCGGGTGGGGGTGGCGCCGTCGATAGCGCGTTCAGCCTTCCGGATCAGGGTGCTGAGCTTCGGCCAATCGGGGTTGGCGGAGATAAAAGCCGTCAGTTCCTCGAAGGACTGTTTCCGGTCCGTATCACGAAGCAGGGCCCATTGCACGAGCTTGCCGACAAGATGGTCCTGAACAGGCTGGATGGTGGTCGGCGCACCGGTTTGTATCTCCGGCGCCGCCGGTTTTTCCGCATTCGGAACGACGGGGCGGTTTGCGGCCGCCCCCCATGGGTCGATAGCGGGATCGCCGCCAGGCTTCAGTGGGTCCGTGGTGCTGGTGGCGAGTTCGAACGGTATTTCCGCGGCCTGAACGGGCGCGCCCAGCAGGGCCGCCACGAAAGCGGCCAGTGCAATACGGGTAGCTGTTGTTTTTCGACCTGCCATTGCATTCCCCGGCATTATGCCGTTTCCCCGGCGTCCAGAAGGCTTCTTCTGCTCCACCTGTTTGAATCTATATGAATAGTACCAAGAAAATGTAAACTTTATGGCCGCGTTGCTTCGCGTGCCGTGCTTGCCGGGAACTGAATCTGGCTGTATGTTCCGGCGACGCGGGCGAGCGTAGCCCTGAGGTAAACGTAAAAATAACGTGATATCAAGGAGTTAAAAATGTTCAGCGGTTCTTTCACCGCGCTGATCACCCCATTCCGCGACGGCGAAGTGGACGAGAAGGCGTTTCAGGAATTCGTTAATTGGCAGATCGAGGAAGGAACGAACGGCGTCGTGCCGGTCGGAACGACCGGCGAGTCGCCCACCCTGAGCCATGACGAACATAAACGCGTTGTCGAACTTTGTATCGAGGTTGCGAAGGGGAAAGTACCGGTGGTCGCCGGCGCCGGCTCCAACTCCACGGCCGAAGCCGTCGATCTGACACGCCACGCAAAAAGCGCGGGCGCGGACGCGGCCCTGATTGTGACGCCCTATTACAACAAGCCGACCCAGGAGGGGCTCTATCGTCATTTCGAGGCGATCGCGACGGCCGTCGATATCCCGATTATCATTTATAATATCCCGGGCCGCAGCATCGTCGATATGACGGTGGAGACGATGGCGCGCCTGGCCAAATTGCCGAATATCGTCGGTGTCAAGGATGCGACCGCCGATCTGGCGCGGCCGCTGGCGACACGTGTCGCCTTGGGCAGCGAGTTCTGCCAGCTGTCCGGTGAGGATGCGACGATCGCGGCCTTCCTGGCCCAAGGCGGTCATGGCTGTATTTCGGTTACGTCGAACGTGGCCCCGCGCCTGTGCTCGGACCTGCACAAGGCTTGGAAGGCGAAGGATTTCGACAGTTTTGTCGCGACCCGCGACCGGCTGATGCCGCTGCATTCGGCGCTGTTTTGCGAGAGCAGCCCTGGTCCGACCAAATATGCGGCCAGTCTGCTGGGCAAATCCTTGCCCGAAACCAGGTTGCCGATGGCGCCGATCGCCGAGGCCAGCCGGGGCCGGGTCGAGGAAGCGTTGCGGACCGTGGGTCTGCTGAACTGATAGAACCGATGTTCGTAGATATAAAATGGCCGTAAAAAATAAAGGCACGCGTGCGGCGGCTGAAAACCGCCGCGCCCGGCATGATTATCATATCGAAGACACGGTCGAGGCCGGCCTGGTGCTGATGGGCAGCGAGGTAAAGTCGTTGCGCCTGGGCCATGCCACGCTGGCCGAATCCCATGCCGGGCCCAAGGACGGTGGAATTTGGCTGTTGAACTGCCATATCCCGCCCTACAAACAGGCTGGCCGCGAAAATCATGAGGCCAAACGCCCCCGCAAGCTTCTGCTGCACAAGAAAGAGATGCAGCGTTTGCTGGAAGCTGTGAAGCAGAAGGGCATAACCCTGGTGCCGCTGAAAATATATTTTAACGACCGCGGTATCGCCAAAATGCTGTTGGGGCTGGCCAAGGGCAAGAAGCAGCATGACAAGCGCCAGGCCGACAAGGACCGCGACTGGAAACGCCAGCAGGGCCGTCTGATGCGCGAGAAGGGTTAGTAAGGGTTAGTAAGGGTTACGCCAGCCTGTCGCGCAGTTCCGCGAATACCGCGTGGAACATTTCCTCGGTCAGGACGCCGGTGTTGGTGTTATAGCGCGAGCAGTGATAGCTGTTGGCCATCAGCAGGCCGTTGGGCAGGTCATGCATGGCGCCGTGGCCGAATTTGTATCGCGCGGCCACCAGCCCCATCGAGCGCAGCACCGCCTTATGGGCGATCAGGCCCAACGCCAGGATCGCGCGCAGGCTGCCAAGGCCTTCGATCTCCGCGTTCAGATAGGGGTTGCAGGCTTTGATTTCGTCGGTGGTTGGTTTGTTTTCAGGTGGCACGCAGCGCACCGCATTGGTAATTCGGCAATCAATCATTTTGAAGCCGTCGTCGGGCCGGGCGTCGAACTTGCCGTCACCGAAGCCGAACCTGGCAATCGTGGGATAGAGCAGATCGCCGGCATAATCGCCGGTAAAAGGCCTGCCGGTGCGGTTGGCGCCGCGCACGCCGGGCGCCAGTCCGACAATCAGCAGGCTGGCATTCACCGGCCCGAAGCTCGGCACCGGCGCATTATGCCAGTCAGGTGAAGCGACCGCGTTGGCGCGTCGGTATTCGGCCAGACGCGGGCACAGGGCGCAGTCGCGCGCCGGTTCGTCCATGGGCATGTCGGGAAACGTGCCGCGGATCAGTTGGCGACGTCGTAGGCTGCTTCTTCCGCCGGGTTTATCTGTTCTTCGTCGACGTCCTCTTCGGCCTGCGTGCGCGGGGTATGGATTCTTGCAATCTGGTCCGCGATATCCTGCAGTTCGATGAAGTGATCCGCCTGGCGTCGCAATTCGTCGGCCGCCATCGGTGGCGCGGATTTGACCGTGCTGACCACCGTGACTCGGACTCCCTTGCGCTGGGCAGCCTCGACAACACAGCGGAAATCGCCGTCGCCGGAGAAGATCACCACATGGTCCAGGCGTTCAGCCATTTCCAGGACGTCGGTCGCCAGTTCAAGGTCCATATTGCCCTTGATTTTGCGCCGGCCGGCTGAATCAGTGAATTCCTTGGTCGGCTTGGTGACCATCGTGTAGCCGTTATAGTCCAGCCAGTCGACCAGCGGCCGAATGGGAGAGTATTCCTGTTCGTCAACCAGCGCGGTGTAGTAAAAGGCGCGGATCATGCGGCCCTGCTTATTGAACAATGACAGCAATCGCTTGTAGTCGATGTCAAAGCCCAGTGCGCGGGCGGCGGCGTAGAGGTTGGACCCATCTATAAAAAGCGCGGTGCGCTCGTTCGGGTAAAAATTCATTGCCATGGTCTAATACCTGAATAATTTCTGTTAGTTCATAATCCGGACGGTTATTAAGATGCAGCCCCTTATTTTCCGGCGCGGGAGCACCCGATCATGAAAATCACACTGGATATTTCAGTACGATCCACCCCTTAACTATTTATTTACCCTTTATAGAGGTCCTGGGCAAGTGTTGCGGTGTAAAACCCTGAAAAAACCCAATTTACACCGTTAACGAAAATGACCTTGAGACATTCGGATCAAAGAACTTGCGCAGTTGGGGGCGCAACCCTATATTCCCGCAAGAATTTCAGGTTTCCATAAGGATACGATCAGTCATGGCTCGTGTTACAGTAGAAGATTGCGTTCAAAGGGTCCCCAACAGGTTCGATCTCGTTATGCTGGCGGCGCATCGCAGCCGCAATGTCGCGGCTGGCGCGCCGTTGACCGTTGACCGCGACAACGACAAGAATCCGGTCGTCGCGCTGCGTGAGATCGCGGATGATACAATCGGGATTGACGAAACGCGGGAGTCGCTGATCCGCAGCATGCAGCGTCACGTCGAAATTGACGAGCCGGAAGAAGAGGATACCCTCGAACTGATGGCCGGTACGATTATGGCAGCCGAAGAGGCCAACCCCAGCGAGTATGTCCGCGAGGGTGAACTGGTCGAACATGACGAATCCGAGGCCGGCCCGGCGGAAGATGCCGCGGAACTGGCGGCGGATGACGTCACGGAGCCGGAGGACGAAGATATTATGGCGCCCGCGGCAGAGGATGTTATAGCGCCCGCGGCTGAGGATGTTATAGAGCCCGCGGCAGAGGATATTATTGAGTTGAAAGAGGGCTCCACCGAATGACACTCTGGGCAACATGTCGTTTTTGACCCGCCTGATCCGTTAAGCGGGGGCGATGCGGCATGATCCGGCAATATGAGCTGGTTGAGAGTGTAAAAAGTTACGATACGGGCGCGGATGAGGATGCCCTCAACCGCGCCTATGTTTTTTCCATGAAAGCACATGGCTCGCAATTGCGTGCGTCCGGCGATCCGTATTTCTCCCATCCGGTCGAGGTGGCGGGCATTCTGGCGAAGATGAAGCTGGATACCGCCTCCATTATTACTGGCCTGTTGCACGACACGGTCGAGGATACGGTCGCAACGCTGGCCGACATCAGCGATCTCTTTGGCGACGAAATCGCACGTCTCGTCGATGGTGTCACGAAGCTCAGCCAGATCGAATTGCAGTCCGACCAGTCCCGGCAGGCTGAAAATTTCCGTAAGTTGGTGCTGGCGATGTCGGAGGATATCCGCGTCCTGCTGGTCAAGCTGGCAGACCGGTTGCACAACATGCGTACCCTGAAATACGTGAAGGACGAAGAGAAACGCCAGCGTATCGCGCGCGAGACGATGGATATTTATGCGCCGCTGGCTGAACGCATAGGCATCCGTGACTGGAAGGACGAGTTGGAAGACCTGGCCTTTCGACAGTTAAATCCAGACGCGCATGTATCCGTCACGACGCGTCTGGATTTCCTGCGTTCGAGTGGCGGTGATGTTATCGGGCGGGTGATCGAGGACCTGCGCAAGACGCAAGCCGAAGGCGGCGTCAAGGCCGAGGTCACGGGGCGCGAGAAGACGCCCTATTCGATCTGGCGCAAGATGCAGAAGAACAATGTCGGGTTCGAGCAATTGTCCGACATCATGGCATTCCGCATCGCCGTTGATTCGGATCAGGATTGCTACCGGGCGCTGGGCGTCATCCACAATTGCTATCGCGTCGTGCCCGGGCGTTTCAAGGATTACATCTCCATTCCAAAACCGAACGGTTACCGGTCGATCCACACCGGTGTGATTGGTCCGGAAAATCAACGCATCGAACTACAGATTCGCACCCATGAAATGCATGAGGTCGCGGAATACGGGGTTGCCGCCCACTGGGTTTATAAACAGGGACGGCCGGAGACCGAGGGCACGCAATATCGGTGGCTTCGCCAGCTTCTGGAAATTCTGGAGCATGCCGCCGAGCCCGAGGAGTTCCTGGAACATACCAAGCTCGAGATGTTCTCCGATCAGGTGTTCTGTTTTTCACCCAAGGGAGATCTCTACGCGCTGCCGCACGGGGCGACACCGGTGGATTTCGCCTACGCGGTTCATTCCGAGGTCGGCAATCGCTGCGTCGGGTCCAAGATCAATGGACGTATCGTGCCGTTGAGGACCGAACTGCACAATGGTGACCAGGTGGACATCATAACCAGCAAGGCGCAGACGCCGTCGCCGACCTGGGAAAACTTTGTGGTCACCGGCAAGGCGCGCGCCTGCATCCGGCGCTTCGTGCGCAGCCAACAGCGCGATCAGTATATGAGCCTGGGCCGGGAAATCGTCGCCAAAACCTTCCGCCAGGAAGGTTACGAGCTGACCGAAAAGGCGCTGAAAGGCGTATTGAAAAATTTCGATTGCGACCAGGTCGACGATCTTTATGCGGTGGTGGGCGAGGGCCAGTATACCGGGCGCGAAGTGTTGTGGGCGGTATTCCCCGGCGCCAGGAAGGACCGCTCGCAGAAAGTGGTGCCGCTGACCAAGGCGCGCAGCAAGGCCGGCAAGGACCACGCGGTGCCGATCCGAGGCCTTATACCGGGCATGGCGGTCCATTTTGCGGGCTGCTGTCATCCCTTGCCAGGCGAACGGATTGTCGGCATCGTTGCCACGGGCAAGGGCGTGTCCATCCACACCATTGACTGCGAGACCCTGGAAAGTTTTGCCGACGCGCCGGAACGTTGGCTCGATGTTTCCTGGGACGTCGGCGGCAATGACGATCCGTTTCATGTTGGACGGCTGCATGTGCTGGTGAACAACGAGCCGGGTGCGCTTGGGACGATATCGACGGTAATCGGCCGGGACAGCGGGAATATTACCAATCTTAAAATCGTTCACCGTTCGATTGATTTTTTCGAAATGCTGATTGATATCGAGGTAACGGACATTAAACAGTTGACCGATATCATGGCTGCATTGCGGGCGACGCGTGTGGTAAATTCGGTCGACCGCGCCCGCGGTTGAGGCAAACAGGAAGATTTCGCACCCTGTCAGGATGTTGGGCAGGGGCGGAGCGGAGTATTGTAAGGGCTAATGTTCAAGAGACGCGCTTATCAGCCGGTTCATCACCGGGTTGGAGACCTGATCTGGCCGCGGATCGGGTTCCGCCGTTCGGCGACCTATATCTGGCATCGCGTGGGGCGCCTGCACGGCACGCCCCACAGCATCGCCGGTGGCTTTGCGACGGGCGCCGCGGTTTCTTTTACCCCGTTCGTCGGTGGCCATTTCGTTCTGGCAGTTTTGATTTCGTGGGCGACGCGAAGCAATATTGTGGCCGGTCTTATGGGTACCGCGGTCGGCAATCCCTGGACATTTCCATTTATCTGGCTCTGGGTATATGAACTGGGTCGCGGCATGGGAGCCGGCGAAGGGAGGCAGGTCAAACCGGATGCCTTGGCGATCATCGTCGATTTGCCGGGCGTCATCGGGCGGGCGTTGTTAAGCTTTGACGTTGACTGGAATTATCTTGATAATTTGTGGGCGGTTCTATGGCCGATGATGGTTGGCAGCATTCCGACCTTTATTCTGGTCTGGCTGACGTCCTATCTGGTTTTGAAGCCTCTGGTCGCCACCTATCAGGCCAATCGCATCATGCGCCTCCGGCGTAAGCAGGGAAAGGCGCGGGAGGCCGCCAGGCTGAAAGCCAGGGAGATGACCGGGATGATGGGCGTATCTTCGCCTGAATCGGCGAAAAGGAACAGGTAGCAAAGGAGGCCAACGGATGATGAAGCGGGTGCTGAGGCTTGGGGTCAATATCGACCATGTGGCGACGATCCGGAATGCGCGCGGCGGTCCGGACCCGGACCCGGTCCGCGCGGCGAAACTGGCGGCCAAAGCCGGCGCCGACGGCATCACCGCGCATTTGCGCGAAGATCGCCGGCACATAACCGACAGCGACATAACGCGGCTGGTTTCCGAGATCGATTTGCCGTTGAATTTCGAGATGGCGGCGACCGTTGAAATGCTGGATATAGCGCAGCGCCACAGACCGCACGCGGCTTGTCTGGTGCCCGAAAAGCGGGAGGAGCGGACTACCGAGGGCGGGCTGGATGTCGTTGGCGGCTTCGATCGCCTGAAACCCTTTGTCGACGCATTGGGCGAGGCCGGTTGCCGGGTTTCGCTGTTCATCGAGCCCGCCCTGGCGCAGTTGGATGCCGCCGTGGCGATTGGCGCGCCGGTGGTGGAACTGCACACCGGCAGATACGCTAACCTGGAAGGCGCGGCGCGGGAAGCCGAACTGGGCCGCCTGCGTGACGCTGCCGCCCATTGCGATGCGGTCGGACTTGAATGCCATGCCGGGCATGGCCTGACCTTCGACAATGTCGCACCCGTCGCCGCTATCCCGCTGGTCATGGAGCTGAATATCGGGCATTTCCTGATCGGCGAGGCGATTTTTGGCGGGTTGGACAGCACGATCAAGCGCATGCGGGCCCTGATGGACAAATCCCGGGCCGCCGCCCAGGGCGAACAGAGCGCGTGATGATTCTGGGGATCGGCAACGATCTGATCGATATCCGCCGCGTCGAGAAAAGCCTCGATCGGTTTGGCGGGCGTTTTGTGGAGCGGATATTCACCGAGGTCGAGCAACAGAAATCAGAGCGCCGCGCCAACCGGGCCGCCAGCTATGCCAAACGGTTCGCGGCCAAGGAGGCCTGTTCGAAGGCGCTGGGCACCGGGTTTCGCAAGGGTGTGTTCTGGCGCGATCTGGGCGTTGTCAACCTGCCGTCTGGCAAGCCGACGATGGCCTTGACCGGAGGGGCGCTGGATCGCCTGGCGGAAATGACGCCGGCCGGCATGAAGGTTCAGATCGACCTGACAATTACGGACGATTTTCCCCTGGCCCAGGCGATTGTGATAATTTCGGCCATGCCCGATGATGGGAATTAGCCGGGTCGGGCATTGACAGGGCTACTGTTCGCCCCCCATATCAGCCACGCATTGACAGGAACACGCGCACCGCGCGGGAGTATTCATGAAACCCAGCAAGAACACCGACGAGACAGAGGTCGGTGAAAAAGACGACACAGCGGCCCTGGAAAAAATTGCCGGTATCGAGAGCGAACCAGTGACCCTGTGGGATTGGATATGGAACGATACCGTTCAAACGGTGGTTTACGCTTTTGCGATCGCTATCTTCGTGCGGGTCGTGGCCTTCGAGCCGTTCAATATTCCCTCGGGATCGATGAAGCCAACCTTGCTGGTGGGCGACTATCTGTTTGTCTCGAAATATAGTTACGGTTACAGCCGCTATTCCTTCCTCTTCGGATTTCCACCCTTCAGCGGCCGGATCTGGGAAAGCCCGGTCGACCGTGGCGATGTCGCGGTGTTCCGCAAACCGCCGGAAAACGAGATTGACTATATCAAACGGATTATCGGCCTGCCCGGAGATCGCATTCAGATGCTGGAAGGTATTCTGTATATCAATGGGGAATCGGTTGAACGTGAACGCATTGAAGATTTTGTCGTGGATGGCTACGGGAAGAAGGTCACGCAATATATCGAAACCTTGCCCAACGGTCGGCGCCATCGAATTCTGGAAACTTCCGGCGACGAGGGACATCTGGACAACACCGAGGAGTTTGTTGTTCCGGAAGGCCATTATTTCGGCATGGGCGACAATCGCGACAATTCATCCGATAGTCGCGTGATCGGACCTATTCCCGCGGAAAACCTGGTTGGCCGAGCCGAAATCCTGTTTTTCTCGACCGATGGCAGCGCCGCGCTCTGGGAATTCTGGAGATGGCCCTTCGCAACCCGCTATAGTCGCCTTTTCGATGGCGTGGAGTGACCGCCCGTCCGGTCGGATCGATGCGTGAACTGGCAGAAATACTCGATTATGAATTTAACGATCCGGAACTTGGCCGGGTCGCGCTTACGCACCGGAGCGCGGCTGGACGTGGCGAGCCGACCTATGAGCGGCTTGAGTTTCTGGGCGACCGTGTGCTGGCGCTGGTGATCTCGGATCTCCTTTATGAAAATTATCCCCATGAAGAGGAAGGCGCGCTGGCCAAAAGGCTGGTGGCGCTGGTGCGCCGCGAAACCTTGGCCGAGGTTGCGATAAAACTGGATTTGGGATCGTTGATCAACCTCAGCAAGGGCGAAGAGGATGCCGGCGGGCGCGAGAATCCGGCAATCCTGTCCGATGTCTGCGAGGGGCTGATCGGCGCTATTTATCGCGACGGCGGGCTGGAACCGGCCCGGCGATTTCTCGAACGCCACTGGCGCGACCTGATGATTGCCGAGAAAACGCCGCCCAAGGATGCCAAAACCAGTTTGCAGGAATGGGCGCAAGGTAAGGGGCTCAATTTGCCGGAATATAACACGGTCGCGCGTAGCGGCCCGGATCACGCGCCGCATTTCACGATCGAGGTCAGGGTGGGTAAACATCCCCCGGAAAAAGGCGAGGGCGCCACCAAGCGCCTGGCCGAGCAGGCCGCCGCCGAGCTACTGTTGAAACATCTGGGGGTCGCGGATGTCTGATGCTCCCATGCGTTGCGGATTCGTCGCGCTACTAGGCGCGCCGAACGCCGGCAAGTCGACCCTGCTGAACTATCTGGTTGGCGCCAAGGTTTCGATCGTAACGCCCAAGGTGCAGACCACGCGGACACGCGTGCTGGGCCTGACGATCCGTGACAATGCCCAGATCGTGTTTGTCGATACGCCCGGTATTTTCCAGCCTAAACGGCGCCTCGACCGGGCCATGGTCGCCGCCGCCTGGGCCGGGGCCGCGGACGCCGATATCGTGGTGTTGCTGGTGGATGCGCAAAAGGGCGTGACTCAAGATGCGCGGCGCATTGTCGAGGGCCTGGAAAAGGCCGGCCGCAAGGCGATCCTGGCGCTCAATAAAATCGATCTGGTGCGGCGCGACAAACTGCTGGAACTGGCTGACACCTTGAACGAGAGTGGCGTTTTCACCGATATCTTCATGATATCGGCGACCACCGGCGACGGGGTCGAGGATCTGGCGAAAACTTTCGTGGAGCGGCTGCCCGAGGGACCGTGGCTCTACCCGGAAGATCAGCTCTCCGACATGGCCGAGCGCCACCTCGCGGCCGAGGTTACGCGCGAGAAACTGTTCCTGAAACTGCACCAGGAACTTCCCTATGCACTGACCGTCGAGACCGAGGAATGGCAAGACAAGCCGGATGGCAGCGTGCGCATTGCACAAATCATCTACGTTCAGCGCGATACCCAGAAATCGATCGTGCTGGGCAAGGGCGGCCAGATGATAAAGTCGGTCGGCGCGGCCGCCCGCGCGGACCTTGAGGAGATGATGGGCTGCCGGGTCCATTTGTTCCTGTTCGTCAAGGTGCGCGAGAAATGGGGCGACGATCCGGACCGCTATCGAGACTGGGGCCTCGATTTTGACGCGTAATTAAGAGGGAGGACGGCTGGATGGATGGGCAGGCATACGGGTTTGTTGGGCTGGGCCAAATGGGTGGCCCCATGTCGAAGCGCATGCTGGCGGCCGGTCATTCCCTGTGCGTATTCGATACCGATACCACGGCATTGCAGGCGCTTGTCGAACTGGGCGCTACCGCCGCCGGGTCGGCCCGCGAGGTCGCCGATGCCGCGGAAATCGTTTTCACCAGCCTGCCGACCCCCGCCGTGGTGCGCGCGGTCGCGCTGGAAGAGGGCGGGTTGATCGAGGGTTCGCGCATCCGCGCCATGGTGGACCTTTCGACCACGGGCACCGTCATCGCCCGCGAGGTCGCCGCGCGCCTCGCCGAGAAAGATATAGTCTGGGCCGACGCGCCGATCAGCGGCGGCGTCAAGGGCGCGATTGCCGGCACGCTGGCGGTGATGCTGTCCTGCCCGCCGGCAACCCGCGACGAGATCGCCGGCGTGCTGGAGGTCTTCGGCAAGCTGTTCTATGTCGGCGACAAACCGGGCATGGGTCAGATCGCCAAACTGGGCAACAACATGCTGTCCACCGCCGCCCTGACCCTGACCTCGGAAGTCGTGGCCATGGGGGTGAAGGCGGGGCTGGACCCGGCGGTCATGGTCGACATTTTCAATGCCGGTACCGGCCGCAACAGCGCCACCCAGGACAAGTTCCCGCGCAACATATTGCCGGGAACCTTCGACGCCGGTTTCGCCACGGGTTTGGCCTACAAGGACGTGCGGCTCTGCGTGGACGAGGCCGAGGCGCTGGGCGTGCCGATGGTCGCGGGCGCGGTGATCCGCGAGATGATGGCCATCACCAATGCAAAATACGGCGGCGATTCTGATTTTACCTCGGTTGCCAAACTGCTCGAGGAATGGGCCGGGGTCGAAATTCGCGGTTGATTATAACGGGATGACCCGGCATTTTCCGATACTGAATTAATCCAATGGGAAAAGACACATCATGGCGCGCATCAATATCCAGTTCACCCGGTTCTCGGCCTTCTACAGCCCGTTGATCGCCACCGCGGCCGGCGGTTTCCTGGCCGACGAAGGGTTGGAGCCCGAGCTTTCGCTCTCGGCGCCCGGCGTGTCCGCCATCGCCGCCCTGCTGGATGGCAGCGCCCATGTGGTGCAGTCCGCGCCGTCGCAGGGGCTCAGCTCGCTGGAAAAGGGCGAGGAGCCGCCCGCCGTTCATTTCGCCCAGGTCAACGAGAAGGACGGCTTCTTCCTGACCGCGCGCGAACCCGACCCGGATTTTGCCTGGTCGAAACTCGCCGGCAAGAAGGTCCTCGTGGATCATGGCGGCCAGCCGCTGGCGATGTTCAAATATGCCTGCAAGAAACAGGGGCTGGATTACGATTCGATTGTCGCCGTGGACGCCGGCAATGTGGGCGAGATGGACGCCGCCTTCCGCGCCGGCGAGGGCGACTATATCCACCAGCAAGGCCCG
>JADFVY010000012.1 GCA_015222795.1 Pseudomonadota bacterium
ATCGCCTTCGATATTCTGGGTATACTCCCGGCGATGATGCTGCTCTGCTTCGGCCTGCCGATATTATGGGGTGAGCGGCGGCTGCACCTGGTGATCCCCTACGCCATCATATTTCCGCTGGCCATATACGGCCTGTTCGCCATTGTACTGAGGGTCCATTTCGAGCCCAGCCCCCTTGTTTTCTGGTAAAACCCTGAGATAATTCCTATGGATGTTTTCCTGACAACCGCCGCCATGTTTGCCGATCCCTACCTGATCGGCGTCATTCTGATCGGCACTGTCGGCGGGGTGCTGGTCGGCGCCATGCCGGGGCTTAGCTCCACCATGGCGACGGCGCTATTGCTGCCCTTCACGCTGTCGATGGAGCCTATCCCGGCGATCTCGTTGTTGAGTGCGCTCTATTGCGCCGGTACCTTCGGCGGCTCCATCACGGCGATCCTGGTGAACGCCCCGGGCGCGCCGCCGGCCGCGGCGACGGCCTTCGACGGCTATCCGCTAGCGCAACAGGGCCGCGCCGGGCTGGCGCTGGGCATCGCCACCGTCAGCAGCACTATCGGCGGCATTTTCAGCATCATCGTGCTGATTGTCGCCGCGCCGATGCTGTCCCGGGTCGCCTATGATTTCGGCCCCCCCGAATATTTCGCCCTGGCCCTGTTCGGCCTGTCGATGCTGGCCTCGATCAGCGGCGAATCGGCCTTCAAGAACCTGTTGGGAGGCGCGTTCGGCGTGCTGCTTGCCACCGTCGGGATGGACTTCACCACCGCCGTGGACCGCTTCACCTTCGGTTTCTGGGAACTCAGCGAGGGCATTCATTTCATCCCGGTTATGATCGGGCTGTTCGCGGGCTCGGAGTTTCTGACCCAGGCCGGCAATCTGGACCGCAAGATGGTCCGCGCGGCGATCGATGCGGTCAAGCTGCCCAGTTGGATTGATTTCCGCGGCACGCTGGGTACGGTCGCCCGCTCCTGTGGCATCGGCGCCTTCATCGGGCTGCTGCCCGCCGAGGGCGGCACCGTCGCGGCCATGATCGGCTACAACGAGGCCAAACGCTGGGCCAAGGATAAATCGATGTTCGGCAAGGGCGATCTCCGCGGCATCGCCGGGCCGGAAACAGCCAATAACGCGGCTACGGGTGCGGCCATGGTGCCGACCCTGGCGCTGGGCATTCCGGGTAGCGCGACGACGGCCGTTATCCTGGGGGCGCTGCTGATGCATGGGCTCAGACCGGGGCCGCATCTGTTCAATGAAACACCAACCCTGCTTTATGGCATCTTCATTGCCATGCTGTTGGCCAATCTGATGTTCATGGGGCTGGGGCTGCTGGGCGCCAAGCTGTTCGCTCGGGTTACCCTGATCCCGACGCGTTTCCTCTGGCCCACCGTATTCATCCTGGCTTGCATCGGCTCCTACGCGCTGGAGCAGGCGATCATGGATGTCTGGATCATGGTGATTGCCGGCCTGGCCGGATTTACCCTGAAACGCTATGGCTTTTCGGCCGCGCCGATCATCATGGGACTGATCCTGGGCGAACTGGTGGAAACCAGCCTGAAGCAGTCGCTGATCATGTTCGATCACAGTTGGCTGGGTTTCCTGGAGCGACCGATCGTCGTCACGTTCATCCTGCTGACCGCCATAAGCTTCGCCATGCCCGTGATCGCGGGCTACCGTGATCGACTGCGCGCGAAAATGCCGCCGTCGGCCGATATCCCCGGCGACTGACAGGACCCAGGAATTCGATATGAGCGAAGCTTTTAATACCCCAGATATAGGCGCATTCGGGCAGATGCTCGGCTTTCACATTGTGGAATGGCGAGACGGCCATGTGCGCATGGAGATGAATATCAGGCCGGAACATCTGAACCGCAGCGGCGTGCTGCATGGCGGCATCGTCTCGACCCTGCTGGACACCGCCTGCGGCTATGCCGGCACATGGTGCGCGAAGAAGGGCAATGTGCGCTGGGCCATCACGGTTAATCTGACCACAAACTTCACCGGCCAAGCGAAGAGCGGCACCATCACAACGATCGGCCGCAAGCGCGGGGGCGGGCGCAAGATATTCTTCGCCAGCGCCGAGGTGCTGGACGAGAACGGCCAGATCCTGGGTTTCGGCGATAGTGTCCAGCGATATCGGAGCGGCAGCGAGGATCCAGACGGGACGCCGTACAAGCCGCCAGTCTGACCATGAAAATCGAACGTATCGAGGCTACCGTCCACGCCGTGGCCAGCAAGATCCCGCTGCTAGACCGGGCGGTGGAGGATTACCGGGACGGCCCGCCACGCCCCTTCGTGGTCTGCCGGGTTACCGCCGACGACGGCCGGGTGGGATACGGCTTCACTGGCCGATTTCTGGCCCGCCAGGTCGCCCGGACATTGGAGGAAGACGTGCTGCCTGCCGTGCGCGGGATGGACGCGGCGGACCCGGAGGCGGTTCAGGCATCATTGCTGGCCCGGTTGAACCCGCGCAATATGACCGGTGTGGCGATGAGCGCGGCCTCGGCGCTGGACATCGCGCTGTGGGGCCTGAAGGGCCAGGCCGAGGATCGCAGTATCGCCAACCTATTGGGCGGCGTCCGGCAATCCGTGCCGGTGTACCTTACTTTCGGCATGCCGCAATATGACCGGGAAGGATTGGCCGAGGCGGCGCGGCAAGCGCTGGGTAGCGGTTACCGGTTGTTGAAAATGGTGGTGGCGGTCGATCCGGGCGGCTGGCGGGAGGATGCGCGCCGGATCCGCGCGGTGGTTGATGCGGTTGAGGACAAGGCCGAGATTATTATCGATGCCAACGAGGGATTCGAGGAAGAGGAAGCCCGGCTTCTGGCGTGTGAAGTCGGGGATTGCCCGATAGCCTGGTTCGAGGAACCCGTCCGCGGCAACGATCCCGCGGCGCTGGCCCGGCTGCGCACGGATACGGGCATCCGCACCGGCGCCGGTCAGATGGAGGCGGATTCGCGGATCTTCAACATGCTTCTGGAGCGGGGGTCGGTGGATGTACTTCAGCCCAACGTGCTCTATTGTGGAGGCTTTACCAGGGCCGCGATGATCGCCCGCCAGGCTGACGCAATGTCGGTTCCGATAGCCAATGGCGCCGGGTGGCCGCTGGTTAATATGCATCTGATGGCCGGCGTCGCCAATGGCTGGCTGCTGGAACATCACGTTGCGCAGTCCGGCATCGAGGCCGCGCTGTTCCGCGATCCGCCATATCCTGTTGACGGGAGGCTCGCAATACCGGAAAAATCGGGTCTCGGGTTGTATATCGAGCAATCCGGCCTGGACGCGACCAGGTTGGACGATTGAACGAAGCAGAATGAGGTAACGAAATCCGTGTCGGACAATCTATACGAACTTTTTGAGCGCTGTTTTCCAAAGGACCGCAAGACGGTCTTCATGGAGACGTTGACCGGTGATCGCTTTACCTATGCAGACCTGGAGTCGATGAGCGCGCTTTATGCCGGCATGCTGCTGGAGTTGGGCGTCGAGCCGGGCGACCGGGTCGCCGTGCAGGTGGAAAAGAGCCCCGAGGCAATCATCCTGTATCTGGCGACGCTGCGGGCTGGGGCCGCCTTTCTGCCGCTAAACACCGGCTATACCGGGCCCGAGATGAAATATTTCCTGGCCGACTCAGAGCCGCGCGTCGTGGTCTGCCGGCCCCGGGACGAGGCGGTGATCAAGCCGCTGGCCGAAGCTGCGGGCTGTGCCCATACGCTGACCCTGGACACCGACGGCGGCGGCAGTTTTTCCGAGCGGGCCTCCGGCGCCCATGCGATCGAGGGTACTGTCCCGCGCGGACAGAAAGACCTGGCCGCGATACTTTATACCTCCGGCACCACGGGTCGATCCAAGGGCGCCATGCTGACCGTGGAGAATTTGTGGTCGAACGCCAATACTCTGTGCGAGGCTTGGGGTTTCACGAAAAATGACGTGCTGTTGCATGCGCTGCCGATCTTTCACGCGCATGGGCTGTTTGTCGCCATCGACTGTGTGCTGGTCAGCGGGTCGCGGATGGTATTCATGCCGAAGTTCGATGCGGCCGAGATCATGGCCGCCCTGCCGCGATGCAGCGTGATGATGGGCGTGCCGACCTTTTATACGAGACTGCTGGCTCATCGGGACTTCGAAGCCGAGTCCTTCAAGGGGCGGCGGCTGTTCATTTCCGGTTCGGCGCCGCTGCTGGCCGAAACCTGGAATGAGTTTCACCAACGCACCGGTCACAGAATTCTGGAGCGCTATGGCATGACGGAGACCGTCATGAACTCGTCGAACTTGCTGGAGGGCGAGGACGGGCGCATACCGGGCAGTATCGGCAAGCCGCTTCCAGGCATCGAACTACGGGTCGTCGGCGAGGATGGCGACGAACTACCGGCGGGCGAGACTGGAATGCTGGAAGTGCGCGGTCCCAATGTGTTCAAAGGTTACTGGCGCATGCCCGATAAAACCAACGCGGAATTCAGGCCGGACGGGTTCTTCATCACCGGCGACATGGCGCGCCATGACGAGAACGGGTTCCTGTATCTGGTCGGTCGCTCGAAAGACCTGATCATCACCGGCGGATTCAACGTCTATCCGAAGGAAATCGAGGAAGAGTTGGACGCCATGGACGGCATTGTCGAATCGGCCGTGGTTGGCGTGCCCGACACGGATTTCGGCGAGCGCGTGGTCGCGGCGGTAAAGCCAGCCAACGAACCGCCCACCGAAGACGAAATTATCGCCAGGCTGAAGGAACGGCTGGCGGGCTACAAGGTGCCCAAGCAGGTCCATTTCGTCGACGAACTGCCCCGCAACGTCATGGGCAAGGTCCAGAAAAATATCCTGCGCGAGCGCTACGGATCGTAACCGGCGCGCGACGCGGTCGCGAGCCTTGGTATTAGTGAACCAATTCGCCCTGCTGTTCGACGATCGCCTGGCGAACGCCGGTCCAGGCATTTTCCGCGCACACTTTCAGCGCCTTCTCGACGCCGAGATAATGCACCAGCGTGCTGGCATATTGCAGGTCACGTTTGGCTTTGCGATTGGATGCGGTATTCGCGGGAAAAGTGGCTGTATTCATGATTTCTACCCCGTTTTGCAATTAACGCCCGTTATCGGGCCCTGTGCGGGGGAAATCTGCAAACAGCGTGCCAGTCTGCTTAAGAAAAGGTTACTCTCCGACAGCTCTCGCTTCGGGCGCGCAGCAATATATGCCGTGCAGGGTTTGCATAATGGCCTGCGCCTCGCTGCCGGCAAGCGAGTAATAAATTGTTTGTGAGGCGCGGCGCGTCTTGACCAGACCGTCACGACGCAGACGCGCCAGATGCTGGGACAGGGCCGACTGGCTAAGCCCGACGAGCTTTTCCATTTCGCCCACCGCCTTCTCGCCATTGGCGAGGTAGCAGAGGATCATTAGTCTTTTTTCGTTGCTCATGGCCTTGAGCAACTCGCTCGCCTTCTGAGCATTCGCCCTTAGATCGTCAACTTGCATATCCATGATCATTCAAACCCGTCCCGGTTTCAGATGCTGGCTTCGGCACCGCTCCATCAATTGCAATATTAGAATTATTAATATTAGCATACCGCAAGTTGGCGTCCACAGGCAATCATTGCTTCATTTGCAAGGTTTTTTGTTCCACCCAAACAGTCACTCCGCCGCCTTGCGCAGGTCGATTGGGCCGTCCTTGTCATCCGGCTTCCGACTTCGCTGTCCCTCCAGCACGCCGAGGAACAGGCTGAGCAGGGATGGGATAATGGTCAGGGTCAAGAGGGCCGACAGAGACAAACCGCCAACAACAACCGAGCCGAGCCCGCGATAGATTTCCGAGCCCGCGCCGGGGAACATCACCAGCGGCAGCATGCCAAAGACGCTGGTCAGCGTCGACATGAAGATCGGACGCACGCGGTTTCGCGTCGCCTCAACGATCGAGTCGCCATAAGCCATACCCTCTTCGCGAATCTGGTAAAGCGTCTGGTGAACCAGCAGAATCGCATTGTTCACCACGATGCCGATCAGGATGACGAAGCCCAGCAGCGTCAGCATATCCAGCGCCTGGAAGTGATAGAGGCCCAGGACCCGCAACCCCATCACCCCACCCGCCGTCGCCAGCGGCACCGACAACACGATGATTAGCGGATAGAAGAAACTCTCGAACAGCACCGCCATGACCAGATAGACGATCGCCAGCGCGATCAACAGGTCAAGCTGCATTTCCCCCCAGGTCGCGGCCAGCTTGTCCGCCGTGCCGGACATACGCAGCTTAACGCCCGGCGGCAGGCCTTCCTCGTAAAGCGGGTCGATCACCTTGGTCTGCAGCACGCCCAGCGCATCGCTCAACGCCAATCCGGCCGCCGGCGTAACCTGCAGCGTGACCGTTCGGCTACGCTCCATATGGCGAATTTCCGTCGGGCCTGCCGTGACTACCACATTGGAAAGCGAGCTTGCCGGCAGGATCGCGCCGGACCGGGTCACCACCGGCAGGGCGGCGATGCCCTGAGTCTCGGTGACAGTGTCCTCCGGCCCCATCAGCATCAGGTTGATACGCTCGCCACCCACCGTAATTTCGGCCACCCTCAGCCCGTCATTGAAGGCATCAATGGTGAGGCCCAGTTCGCGGGCGCTGACGCCGTTATCGGCCAGGCGCAGCGGGTCGGGCAGGACGCGAATTTCCGGAGCGCCTAGCTCCAGGCCGGGGCGTGGCCGGACCTGGTTTCCCGCCTCGCGCGGCATCGCGGTGCTGACCATTTCGAAGGTGCGCTGGGCTACTTCCAGGATGGTTTCAAGGTCGCCGCCAACCACGTCGAGATCAATCGAGCGCGTGCCGCCGATGCCGCGACCGAAGATCGAGGGCTGGCGGACTACGGCGAAAGTCCCGGGTTCGCTGAACACGGGCTGGCGAATGACCGGGATCAGTTCCTTGGTGCGCAGCGGGTCGACGCTGTTGGCGCCCATAATGGTTCGTGACCGCAACGCCACAAAGAAGAACGATTTCATCTTGGGCGGCTCGCCCTCCGCCGACTCCGGCCCGGTCTCGGACGCCCAATGGGGCCGCACGGCGTCCTCCACCCGTTGGGCGATGCCAGTCGTGGTTTCGAGATTATATCCGGGCGGCGGCAGGATGAAGCCGAAGACGAAATTTCGGTTGCCCTCGGGCAGATATTCCAGCGGCGGCACGAAATACCAGGTGCCGGCCGCGGTTACCGAGGTCACCAGCCCCACGATGAACAGCGCCAGCAATTTGAAGCGGACCACCGCGCGCGTCAACCCCATCAGCACAGCCATGAAGGCGTGCGCGATTTGATCGATGATGGGCAGCTTGATACCGGCGCCGGGCGCGCTGACCGAACGGCGCAACAAGCGCTGGGCAAGCGCCGGAATAACGGTGACCGAGACAATCAGCGACAACACAACGGCCACCGAAATCGCCACCGCGATATCGCGGAACAACTGCCCGACCTCCAGCTCCATCACCATGATCGGGATGAATACCATGACGGTAGTCAGGGCCGAGACCAGGATCGCGCCCCAGACCTGTTTGGCGCCGTCATGGGCCGCCTGTGCCGCGGGCCGGCCCTGCTGGCGCAGGCGATAGATGTTTTCCAGCACCACGATGGCGGCGTCCACCACCATGCCGACCGCAAAGGCGATTCCGGCCAGCGAGACCACGTTCAACGAGCGCCCCAGCATCGCCATGGCAACGAAAGACGCAACAACCGACACCGGAATCGCCAGCGCTATAACCAGGGTGGCGCGGCCCGATCGTAAAAACACAAGCAGAATCACTACCGCCAGAAGGCCGCCGATCCAGATATTCTGAATCACCAGATCGATGGCCGAATTGATATAAACGGTCTCGTCATAGACCTGCTCGATTTCCAGCCCGACTGAAGGAAGCGGGCCTTGATTCAACTCGTCCACCGCATTGCGGATGCCGTCCATGGTTTCGATGACGTTGGCGCCGATCTCGCGGGTCACCGCCATGCCCATGGCCGGGCGCCCATTGGCGCGGATCGTCGCCGTCGGTTTGGAATAGCCGAATTCGACTTTGCCGATGTCGCCCACGGTGACACGGGCGACGCGGCCGGTCTCGGGGTCCTGCCCGGCGCGCAGCACAACTGCCGCCACATGTTCGGGCGTCGCAAACTGGCCCTCGGTACGCACGATGTAGCGGCGCTTGCCTTCCTCGACATCGCCGCCGCTGATCGAGGCGTTGGCCGCGCGCAGCCGGTCGACGACGGTGGAAACGGTAAGCCCGTATTGCGCCATGCGCGCGGGATCTACGATAACCCGCATTTCCTGCTTGCTGCCGCCATAGATATTGACGCCGCCAACGCCGGGGACGCGCTCCAGCCGCTCTTGAATCAGGTCTTCCGCGATCTTGCCGTATGTATGGATGGAACGCTGGCTATCTTCCGCCAGAACGACCCGGAACCAGGCGATCGGGTTATCCTCGGAACCCGCGGTATCCAGGATCGGCTCGCCGGCCTCGTCCGGGTAGCCGGTGACCCGGTCCAGCCGGTTGGCGACCAGCAGCAGCGCCTTGTCCATATCCTGATCGACCGAAAACTCCAGGGTCACCCGGGCGCGACCGTCCTGGGCCGCCCCTTCCATGCTCGCCAGGCCCTCCAGGCCCTTGAGCGCGTCTTCCTGCGGGTTGAGGATTTCGCGCTCGACTTCCGCCGGGGCGGCACCCGGCCAGTTGGTGGAAATCCGGATGACCGGGCGGCTGACATCGGGCGCCAGCTGGATCGGGATGGTCTTCAGCGCGACCAGCCCGAACAGCACCGCCATGATGACCGCGGCCATGACCGCGATCGGCCGTTGAATGGAATGGCGGATCAGGTTCATGGAGGCGCCCCTACCCGTCCCCGCCGGCCATGCTCTTGTATGTCACTTCCTGGCCCGGCCGCAGCCGTTCGTTGCCGCGAGTCACTACAAGATCGCCGGCGATCAGGCCGGACAGCACTTCGGTGCGCTTGCCGGCGGCCTCGCCCAGCTCGACTTGTTTGAGTTGGGCCTTGCCTTCCTCGACCGCATAAACGATGTAACCGGCGCCACGCGCAATCACCGCATCCTTGTGAACCGATACGATATCGCGCGGCTCGCCCATCGGCAGCAGCACGGTGACGCTCTGGTCCGTGGCGAACCGCGGGCGCGGGTCGCCGGCGAATTGCGGCGTGAATCGCACCGGGCGTGTGCGCGTCAGGGCGTTCTCGGTGGGAATGACGCTGCGGACCACGGCCATCACGTTGCGGCCAGTATCCAGTGTCGCCCTGACGGCGCGGCCCGGCGCCAGCCCGGCCAGCCGGTCGGCCGGCACATCCGCCTCGATTTCCATGTCCTCGTCGTTGACCAGGCTGACGACCGGCGCGCCGGTGTTGACATAGGCGCCGGCGACCGCCTGGCGCGCGACCACGACGCCATTGTAGGGTGCCTTGATCTCGGCGCGCTTCATGTCCAACTCGGAAAGTTCCAGGTTTGCCCTGGCGCGGGCGATCGACGCGTTCGCCTCGGCCACGCTGCTCTGGTAGCGGGCGACCTCGGCGCGTTTGTCCTCGTAGCTGGCCTGACTGAAGGCCGCCGATTTTTTCAGACTCTCGATGCGCGCAAGTTCCTGTTTGGCTAGCCGCAACTGGGCCCGCGCCGAACCCAGCCTGGCCTTCTTCTCGCTTAGTTCCGCTTCGCGCAGATTGCGATTTCCTACCGTAATATCCGTCGACAAACGCACCAGCACATCGCCCTTGGCAACCCGATCACCAACATCGACGAGGATTTCCTCCACCGGGCCGCTGACCAGCGCCGCCACCGGCCCCGCCTGGCGCGCCACGAAACGGCCGATGACCGGCATGGTTTGACGTAGCGGTTCCTCGATAACGGCGTCGATCTCGACCTGGGCCGCCTGTCCCTGGGCTACCGCCGGGGCGGCATGCAGCAGAACGAGCGCCGTCATGACGGCACCCACAATACCCGCCCGACAAGTAACCAGACGCATGACATATCCTTTCCCTCGGAACGAAACCGTCCCCAGCTCGACGTCTGGACGGTGTAATGGAGATTATATTGTATTTTTCCGATTTCAAACAACTTCGGCCAAGGCATTTGGAAAACTGTTCGGGACTGCTATGGTTGCCGCAAGGACAGGCAAGGCGGAAACGCGATGACAACGATCCTCTATTCACACCCCATTTGCATCGAACATGACATGGGCGCCGGCCATCCGGAGAGCCCGGACCGACTGCGCGCGGTCATGGAGGCCCTGAAGGCGGACGCCTTCGACGGGTTGGACCGCCGCGAGGCGCCGAAGGCCGAACTGGACCAGGTCGCGCGGGTGCATCCGGGCGACTATGTCGATCAAATCCTTGCGGCCATCCCGGATTCGGGGCGCGTGCAGCTGGATCCGGACACTTCCGTCTGTCCGGCCTCGGGCGAGGCGGGGCTTCGGGCATCGGGCGCGGTCTGCGCGGCGGTCGATGCGGTAATGGCGGGCGAGGCCGACAACGCCTTCTGCGCGGTGCGCCCGCCCGGTCACCACGCGGAACCGGGACGGCCCATGGGGTTCTGCTTTTTCAACAATGTCGCCGTGGGCGCCATGCAGGCGCGCGCGGTTCATGGGCTGACGCGCATCGCCGTGGTCGATTTCGACGTGCATCACGGCAACGGAACGCAGGCCATGTTCTGGGACGACGAAAACCTGTTCTTCGGCTCGTCGCACCAGTCGCCCTTCTATCCAGGCACCGGCGGCGCGGCGGAGCAGGGCGTTGCCGGCAATATCGTCAACGCACCGCTGGCCGCCGGTTCGGGCAGCAGGGAGTTTCGCGAGGCCTGGGAGGGTATCATCCTGGCGGGGCTGGCCGAGTTCAAGCCGGAGTTCCTGTTGATTTCGGCGGGCTTTGACGCCCATGAGGCCGACCCACTGGCCCAACTGCGGCTGAACGAGGATGATTACGTCTGGGTCACGCGCAAGCTGATGAAAATTGCCGACGAGCATTGCGAAGGGCGCATCGTCTCGACGCTGGAGGGCGGCTACGATCTAGGCGCGCTGGCCCGCTCGGCGGCCGTTCATGTGAAGACGCTGATGCAGGTCTGATTGCGCCGGGCGTTTTTCGGCAAACCGGGCTTGGCCTTGCGCCCGTGGGGAAGTACACTCCGGCCTGTCACAGGAGGACCCATGACCGACGCTAAAATACCCGACGACGTAGGCAAGATGAAGTTCGAGGACGCCCTGACCGAGCTTGAGGGTATCGTAAAGGAACTTGAGGATGGCAAGGTCGAACTGGACGGCGCCATCGAAAAGTATGAGCGTGGCGCCGCGCTGAAAAAGCATTGCGAGGCCAAGCTGACCGAGGCCCAGGCCCGAATCGAAAAAATCACGCGAAACGCCGGCGGCATCGCCGCGGAACCCGCGAACCTGGACTGATCTCCCATGGATGCATTACAGCAGGCGATGGCGAGTACGGCCGTCGATGTCGAAGCCGCCTTGCAAAAGGTGATGGCGTCGGAACACGAGCCGGAACGCCGGCTGTTCGACGCCATGCGCTATGCGGCGCTGGGTGGCGGGAAACGCCTGCGGCCCTTCCTGGTTCTGCAGGGGGCCAGGCTGTTTTCGGTCAGCCGGAAATCGGCCCTGCGCGCGGCCGCCGCGATTGAGCTGATCCATTGCTATTCGCTGGTTCATGACGATCTGCCGGCGATGGACGACGATGATTTACGGCGCGGCAAGCCGACGGTGCACAAGGCCTTCGACGAGGCCACCGCGATTCTGGCCGGCGACGCGCTGCTGACGTTGGCCTTTGAGGTCCTGGCCCATCCCGACACCCATTCCAACCCGGACGTACGCTGCAGACTGATCGCCGCGCTGGCGCGCGCGGCCGGGGCCCATGGCATGGTGGCCGGGCAGGTGATCGACCTTTCGGTCGGCGCCCGCGAGGCGGATATCGGCGAGATCACGCGCCTGCAGCGGCTGAAAACCGGGGCGCTGATCGGTTTTGCCTGCGAGGCCGGCGCCATATTGGGCCAGGCCGCCGAGGCCCAGCACGAGGCCCTGCGCGGTTATGCCCATGATCTGGGGCTGGCCTTCCAGATCGCCGACGATTTGCTGGATGTAGAAGGCACGGCGGAGGAAGTCGGCAAGGCCGTGGGTAAGGATGCGGACCAGGGCAAGGCGACCTTCGTGTCGATCCTGGGCCCCGAGCGCGCACGCGCCCAGGCGCACATGCTGGTTGAACAAGCGGTCGCCCATCTTGCAATTTTCGACGAAAAGGCGGATTTTCTCCGCAAAGTCACACAATATATTGTCGAACGCCGTTCGTGAGCTAACTTTTGGGCAGGACCAAACCTGACCCGCGGAGACTGATTTGAGCGATAACGAAACATCCAAAACGCCGCTGCTGGACACGGTGCAGACACCCGCGGACCTGCGCAAGCTGCCGGAACGCCAGATTCGCGAATTCGCCGACGAGCTGCGCGCGGAGATGATCCATGCGGTTTCGGTGACCGGCGGCCATCTGGGCGCGGGGCTGGGCGTGGTGGAATTGACCACGGCGCTGCATTACGTTTTCGACACGCCGCGCGACGTGCTGATCTGGGATGTCGGCCATCAATGCTATCCGCACAAGATCCTGACTGGGCGGCGCGACCGCATCCGCACGCTGCGCCAGGGCGGCGGTCTTTCCGGTTTCACCAAGCGCTCGGAAAGCGAATATGACGCGTTCGGGGCCGGGCACAGCTCCACCTCGATCTCGGCCGGGCTGGGGTTTGCCGTGGCGCGCGACCTTGCCGGCGGGGACA
>JADFVY010000013.1 GCA_015222795.1 Pseudomonadota bacterium
AAGATCTGGGACGCGCATGTCGTCGACCGCCAGGACGACGGCACCTGCGTGATCTATATCGACCGGCATCTGGTGCATGAGGTTACCAGTCCGCAGGCCTTCGAAGGGCTGCGGACGGCCGGACGCAAGGTTCGCCACCCCAAGGCCACGTTGGCGGTCATCGACCACAACATAGGGACCGATCCGAACGAGACGGGCATGACCGACGACTCGCGGATCCAGATCGAAACCCTGCAGAAAAACTGCGCGGAATTCGACGTGCCCCTGTTCGACGTGTCCGACGTGCGCAACGGCGTGGTGCATGTGGCGGGGCCGGAGGAAGGCTTCACCCTGCCCGGCACAACCATCGTATGCGGCGACAGCCACACCGCGACCCATGGTGCGTTCGGCGCGCTGGCCTTCGGCATCGGCACCTCGGAGGTCGAGCATGTGCTGGCCACCCAGACGGTGATCCAGGCGCCGGCGAAAAACATGCGCGTCAATGTCGTGGGCGCCTTGCAGCCGGGCGTCACCGCCAAGGACCTGATCCTCGCCATCATCGGCGAAATAGGCACCGCCGGCGGCACTGGCCATGTGATCGAATATGCCGGCGACGCGATCCGCGCGCTCAGCATGGAAGAGCGCATGACTGTCTGTAACATGACTATCGAGGGCGGCGCCCGCGCCGGCCTGATCGCGCCGGACGAAACCACCTTCGACTATCTGAAGGGCCGACCCATGGCGCCGAAAAGCGCGCAATGGGAACAGGCCGTGGCCTTGTGGAAGACCCTGCCGTCGGACGAAGGCGCGATTTACGACAAGGAAGTGACGCTCGACGCCGCCGCGCTGATCCCCGAGGTCACCTGGGGCACCAGCCCAGAAGACGTGGTGCGGATTGACGGCGTGGTGCCCGACCCGGTCGACGCCACCGACGAGGACCGCCGCGCCGCCATTCAGCACAAGCTGGACTATATGGGCTTGACCGCGGGTACGAAAATCACCGACATCAAGATCAACACGGTCTTCGTGGGCTCCTGCACCAACGGCCGGATCGAGGATTTGCGCGCCGCCGCGTCCATCGCCGAAGGCCGCAAGGTTGCCGCGGGCGTGCGCGCCCTGATCGTTCCGGGTTCGGGCCTGGTCAAGGAACAGGCCGAGCAGGAAGGCCTCGACAGGATTTTCATCGATGCCGGCTTCGAATGGCGCAATCCGGGCTGTTCCATGTGCCTGGCGATGAATACCGACCGGCTGGAGCCGGGCGAGCGCAGCGCGTCGACCTCAAACCGCAATTTCGAGGGCCGCCAGGGCCGCGGCGGGCGCACCCATCTGGTCAGCCCCACCATGGCGGCGGCGGCGGCAATCACCGGCCACCTGACCGACGTGCGGGATCTGGATTGAATTAGCAGGGAGAAAAAGGCCCATGGAAAAATTCACCACCCAAACCGGGGTCGCGGCGCCCCTGAATATGGTCAATGTCGACACCGACATGATCATCCCCAAGCAGTTTCTGAAGACGATCAAGCGCACAGGTCTGAAAGAAGGCCTGTTTTCCGAAATGCGCTGGGACGAGAACGGAAATTCGAAGAATTTCGTGCTGGACCAGCCGCCGTACCAGAGTGCCAAAATTCTGGTCGCGGGCGATAATTTCGGTTGCGGTTCGTCGCGTGAGCATGCGCCATGGGCGTTATTGGATTTCGGCATTCGCTGCATCATTGCGCCGGACTTCGCCGACATCTTCTATAACAACTGCTTCAAGAACGGCATTCTGCCGATCAGACTGCCGCAAGAACAGGTCGACATACTGATGGAAGACGCCGGCAAGGGCGCCAACGCCACCATGACGGTTGACCTGGAGGCGCAGGAGATCACCCGCCCGGACGGCGAGAAAATCTCTTTCGAGGTGAATTCCTTCCGCAAGCACTGCCTGTTGAACGGGCTGGACGACATCGGGCTGACGCTGCAAAAGGAAGACAAAATCGACAGCTTCGAGGCCCGGCACAAAGACGCGCAGCCCTGGCTGTAGCAAGAAAAGTAACGTTTAGAATGAAAGGTTGATTGGGCATGGCCGCCAACAAAACCCTGTTAATCCTGCCCGGTGACGGCATCGGCGTGGAAGTAATGAACCAGGTTCGCCGCGTCATAGACTGGTTCGACAAGCGCCGCGCCATCGGCTTTGATATTCTGGAACAACCCGTGGGCGGCGCCGCCTACGACGCGCACGGAACGCCGCTGAGCGACGAGGCGCTGACCGAAGCGATGGACGCCGACGCAGTGCTGCTGGGCGCCGTGGGTGGCCCGCAATACGACAACGTCCCGCGCGACAAGCGGCCCGAGGCCGGGTTGCTGAAACTGCGCAAGGAAATGGACCTGTTCGCCAATCTGCGCCCGGCGCTGGTTTTCGACGCGCTGGTCGATGCCTCGACCCTGAAACGCGAAATCGTCGAGGGGCTGGACATCCTGATCCTTCGCGAGCTTACCGCCGGTGTTTATTTCGGCGAACCGCGAGGCGTGGAGATGCTGGCCAA
>JADFVY010000104.1 GCA_015222795.1 Pseudomonadota bacterium
AAAGACGCTGCATCTGTTCGGACCGCCGGGTTTCATAGACCGGGTCAGTCACAAGCTCGCCGCCTATACCTGGAACCTGGTTGGTAATTACCCGACGGACTTCACGTTGATGGTGGGCGAGTTCGGAACCGGCGGAACGCTCACCCGGGCAAGACTGCGATGCCGTGCGGCGTTCAGGCCGGAAAAGCTGGACCCGGTGGCAACGCGGAACGGGGTTCTGGTGGATGAGGCGAACTACCGCGTGCATGCGGCGGTGCTCGACCACGGCATCCCGTGCCTCGGGTTCGCTGTACAGGAACACCGACATGTCAATGTCTGGAAGAACAGGGTAGAGGCCATGGGGTTCCGCGTCGGCCCCTGGTTGCGTGACCTCAAACAGGCCATCCTGCGCGCCGACCCGGACGATTCGCCATTCAGCGTGCGGTGGCGCGAGAACGGGACCACCCGTGAGACGCAGCGCCCGCTGGGCGAACTCAAGGCGGAATTGACGCAGATCGTGCCCGGCCAGAAAATTGCCTATGTGACGGATGTCGCCTGGAACGAGGATAACCGCGCGGCGATCCTGGCCCTCGCCCGTGATGCCGACCTCTTCTATATCGAGGCGGCATTCCTGGACGAGGATGCGGAACTGGCCGCCCGCAAACGGCACCTGACCGCGGCACAGGCGGGCTGGCTGGCGCGCGAGGCGGGCGCAAAGCGAATGATCCCCTTCCATTTCTCGCCACGCTACAGCGATCGCGAGGATGCACTGCGCCACGAGGCGGAGGCCGCCTTCACGGGAGCGACGAAGCCGAGCGGAGCACGCTCGCTATGACGGGGCCGTTGCACATTGACGGCGCGCACGGCGAGGGCGGCGGGCAGATCTTGCGCACGTCGCTGACATGTTCGGCTCTTTTCCGGCGACCGGTCCGCATCGAGAACATCCGCGCCGGCCGCAGAAACCCCGGTCTTGCCGCACAACATATCACCTCGATTCGAGCCGCCGGGGCAATCTGCGCGGCCCGTATCGAAGGCGACGTACTGGGAAGCGAAACCCTGACCTTCGCGCCGCAGGTGGCGGTGCAGCCGGGCGCCTATCATTTCGACGTGGCGGAGGCCCGCGAAGGCGGCAGCGCCGGGGCGACCAGCCTCGTCCTTCAGACGGTCCTGCTGCCTCTGGCTCTGGCCGACGGGGAGTCGCAGGTCACGATTCAAGGCGGCACGCATATGCGGTGGAGCCCGCCCTTCGACTATCTCCGCGACGTCTGGCTGCCGTCGCTGCGCGGTATCGGCATCGACGCCGAAGTGGCGCTCGACGCCTGGGGCTGGTTCCCCATCGGGCAAGGGCGTATCCGCGCCACCATTCATGGACACAAGGATGGGTGGCTGAAACCCGTGGCGCTGGAAGAGCGCGGCGCGCTGCTCGAGGTTGCCGGACGGGCCGTGGCGGCCAACCTTCCGGCCCATATACCGCAACGCATGACCGACCGTGCCGGTGCGCTGCTCGCCGGTCTGGGTGTTCCGGTCGCAATCGAACCGCTGCGGGTACGCGCTTCCTGCGCCGGCGCCGGCATTTTCCTGACCGCCCGCTACGAGACCGTTGCCTGCGGCTTCAGCGCGCTGGGCGAACTGGGCAAGCCGGCGGAGCAGGTCGCCGAGGAAGCGGTGGCGGCGTTGATGGCGCACCGCAATGGCGGCGCGGCGCTGGACGAACATCTGGCGGACCAGATCCTGGTGCCGCTGGCTGTCGCCAGTGGACCGTCAAGTTACTCGGCGGAACGGATCAGCGGACATCTGGAAACAAACGCCTGGCTGATAGAGCGTTTCGGGCTGGCCCGGATAGGCCTCGAGCGAAGCGCCGGCGGAACCGGCCTCATCACCGTGACGCCGACCAGCGGTTAACCCGGAATTCCCGCCGTGTGACAGCGCTATTCTGGCGGGAAATCCGGGCTAGACCGCACGCATATCGGAGGACGGATTAGGTTATATTGACCTGCGTCAATGGCGGGGGAAGTCGACCAGTGTATCTGTAGGAAGGATCACGCGCCCGCCCCCTTATTGACCGTCCCGTTCGGGTCACGGGAACAAGAGGATTCGCGGCAAATCAGGCGTGACCCAGATACACAGCCAAAATGCCCAAGTGCAGCAAACACACATACCGCCAACTACGGCGGACCTTCCTACTGCTCGCCATGTCAATGCTGGCGGCGGTCGCGCCAACATGGGCTTTCGCGACGGAGGACCGGATCGGGCGTTTCGAATATTATCAGATCACGGGTCAGAAAAATCTTCTGCAGATCGCGCGGCTGAACGACCTTGGATATATCGAGTTGCTTGCCGCAAATCCTGGCATCGATCCGTGGGTGCCGGAAAGAGGCCGGACCCTGGTCCTGCCAAAGGCGCACCTGCTGCCCGATGCGCCGCGTCGAGGCATCGTCATCAACCTGGCCGAAATGCGCCTTTATTTCTTCCGGAAGAAAAGCGGCCGCGTCCTGACTTTTCCCATCGGGATCGGACGTATGGGGCGCGAGACGCCGACCGGCGTAACGCATGTCAAGGAGAAGCGGAAGAATCCAACCTGGATACCACCCGCATCGATCCGCGCTGAACGGCCGGGTCTGCCCAGCGAAGTGCCGCCCGGCCCGCGGAACCCTTTGGGACACTATGCGCTCAATCTCGCATGGCAGGGCTATGTGATTCACGGGACCAACAAGCCCTACGGCATCGGCCGCAGGGTCAGCAGTGGATGTATACGTCTTTACCCGGAGGACATAGCGCTCTTGTTCCGGCTCGTTTCTGTCGGCACGCCGGTGGTCATCGTCTATCAACCGGTCAAGCTGGGCTGGTCGGGCGGCGAACTTTACATGGAAGTCCATCCCACAGCGGCACAGAGCGACGAACTGGAAGCCCGAGGCTGGTTTACGCCGGCGGTGATTCGCACTCTGAACGACCAGGTACGCAACGCCGCCGGCGCCACGTCGTACCGCGTGGCCTGGGACATCGTCTACGATGCCGCACGCAAACGGCGGGGAGTCCCCATCCGAATTACCCGCTGACCAGCTCTGCTACTTCCGTAGCGACTGCATGTAGATCTCTTTAGATTCCTCGGAAGCTGCCCTGGACTCTTCGGCAGCCGCCCTGGCCGCCGCGGCATCGGCTGCGGCCGCCTTGGAATCCGTACGGACCATAGCGATTTCGTCTCGTAGCGCGTCGAGATCGGCCTGCGTAACGGCCCCTTCTTGAGTCGCACAACCAGCCGTCAACAGCAGGACAGTCGCAACTGTTGCGCCCATACGGGCAATATACTTGATACTCATGTCAGATGCCTCCTGGCGCCCCGTCGACATGGACGGGCTACCATCGCTTGAATGCCTGTACTATCTTGTCTCAACGTACAGCTCCGATAAGTGGACTTTCCGTTGAAATCGGTACAGTGGAAGGGGGCCCGGCGGGCATCGCCACTACTGGATTACACTGCCCTCTTCCGAGACTTGGGATGGAAGCATTTTTTTCGATTCCGCGCTTTGATCTCGATCAGATACGGTGACGAAAGTTGACGCAGGTCAAAGACATGGCCGGGCGGGGTGGCCATTGTGGCCCTTGATCTTGAGCTGTGAGGCTCAAGGAGGGCGACGTGCTTCGCGAGATCTGCAGCTCCGTCTCCGTTGGAACGCGAGGGCAAGCCCGCCCGCCCCCGGATCTATTTTTCTATAATGGGATGGGAGGACGCGCCATGGGCCGTTCCAGCCACCGCATTGCATGGCGTTGCATTCGGGTAGGCGCCGTCCGTCTGGCGCTGTGGGCGGCAGGGATCGGCGCCGCGATCATGGCCGTTTATCTGGGGGCGCACGCCATCGCCGATGCCGACCCTTATGCCGAGCGGCGCGCCTCGATGGTCCAGACCATCGATCTCTATGCCATGCTTTCGAAAGACGCTCGAGGCCGGGACTATCTCGACCCA
Source organism: Pseudomonadota bacterium (assembly GCA_015222795.1). Taxonomy (GTDB): domain Bacteria; phylum Pseudomonadota; class Alphaproteobacteria; order UBA8366; family JADFVY01; genus JADFVY01. The sequence continues at coordinate 3,941 of JADFVY010000104.1, forward strand.
CGGGTCATGGAGGTCATGGGTGTGGTGCCCCGTCATGCCTTCTTGACCGAAGAGGCCCTGCGGGATCGCGGCTGGCTTTCCGCTCTGCTGGGCGAAGACCCCCTGTCGATCGCCTATGCCGACCGGCCGGTCCCCATCGGCTATGGCCAAACCATGTCCCAGCCTTTCATCGTCGCGCTGATGACCGATCTTCTGGCGCCCAAGCCCGACCATGTCGTGCTGGAGATCGGCACCGGCTCCGGCTACCAGGCCGCGGTTCTTTCTCCCCTGGTCAAGCATGTATGCAGCATCGAGATCATTCCGGAACTCGGGGAGTCGGCAGCCGTAATCCTGGAACGGCTGGGCTACGATAATGTGGAGACGCGCATCGGTGACGGTTATTACGGCTGGGAGGATTGCGGGCCCTTCGACGGCATCGTGGTAACAGCGGCCGCCAGCCATGTGCCGCCGCCCCTCTTACGTCAACTCAAACCTGGTGGCCGCATGGTCATCCCTGTCGGTGGGGCTTTCGTCACCCAGCAGCTCACCCTGGTGGAAAAGGAAGCCGACGGGCGCTTTCATACACGCCAGATTCTGCCGGTTGCCTTTGTGCCACTGGTTCGTGAGGCAGAGTGACGATATATCTCGCCATTGCGATCCTGTCGGCCGCCACGCTGGCCTATGAGGTTCTGCTGCTGCGCCTTTTCGCCATCGCCCAGTGGCATCACTTCGCCTATATG
>JADFVY010000105.1 GCA_015222795.1 Pseudomonadota bacterium
ACAGGATTCGAACCTGTGACCCGCTGATTAAAAGTCAGCTGCTCTACCAACTGAGCTACGCGCCCCCGATATGCGGGGCCGGGCCTAGGGCCCGGCGAGGCCAGAACATAGGGATGGCGGCGCGCCGGGTCAATGGCTGTATTTACTGCTGCCGTGCCAATTGATGCATGATAGGTTTCGGTCGGTTTTGCGAAACGGGAGGACAGGCATGTTCGAGGGCTTCGAGCGCCGCCGCATTGATGTGGGCGAGGTGGAGATCAATACGCTGGTGGGTGGCGAGGGGCCGCCGCTGTTGCTGCTGCATGGTTATCCGCAGAGCCATGTGATGTGGCGCAAGGTGGCGCCGGCGCTGGCCGAGCGTTTTACCGTGGTGGTCACCGACCTGCGCGGTTATGGCGACAGCGGCAAGCCGGCCGGCGACGAGGCCCACGAAAATTACAGCAAGCGGCGCATGGCCCAGGACCAGGTGAATGTCATGACCGCGCTGGGTTACGACGGCTTTCAGGTCGCCGGCCATGACCGGGGAGGGCGGGTGACCCATCGCATGTGCCTCGACCATGCCGACCGCGTCCAGCGCGCCTGCGTCATGGATATCGTGCCGACCCATACGATCTTCGCCAATCTGGGCAAGGATGTCGCCTACGGCTATTACCACTGGCTGTTCCTCGCCCAGCCTTACGATTTGCCCGAACGGCTGATCGGTTCCGATCCGCACTATTATATCGAGCGCAAGTTGGGCCATTGGAGCGCCGGCATGGAGGCGTTCGAGGAGGAGGCCATGGCCGAATACCGGCGCTGCTTCAGCGACCCGGCCACCATTCACGCAAGTTGCGAGGATTACCGCGCCGCCATCACCATCGATCTTGAACATGACGAGGCCGATTTCGACAGCCGAGTCACCTGTCCGCTGCTGGTGCTGTGGGGTGCCAAGGGGTTGATGCATAAATGCTATGACGTCATGGAAACCTGGCACGCCAAGGCCGATGACATCCGGGGCGAGGCCCTGGATTGCGGCCATTTCCTTCCCGAGGAGGCTGCGAGCGAAACATTGCGCGAAATGCTGGCTTTTTTCGAGGTTTAATACCCGGTTTTCTTGGTAATTGCCGTCGCGCTCCTATATATGAAGCCCGCACGGGTCTTATTCAGGCTCCAACGATTGATGAGGGTTTGCGTGGCGGACGACAAAGACGACGACAAGTTGACGGATCCCCCCGGATCGAACAGTCCGGGGCCGAGCGATGCAGATTCCGCCGAGCACGAGGAAAAACGCAAGAAGGCGCTGAGTTTTAGCGGCCGCCTGCGCGCCTATTTCCTGGCCGGAATCCTGGTGACGGCGCCGCTGGCGATAACCTTCGCGCTGGCCTCCTGGCTGATCGAGTTCGTCGATAGCCGCATCGTACCCATGATCCCGCTGCGCTACAATCCCGACGTCTACCTCAAGGAATATCTGGGGTATGAGATCGGTATCCCCGGTCTCGGTCTGATCGTGCTGCTCGTTTTCATTACCCTGGTGGGCGCGATGACCGCGGGGCTGCTGGGCCGGTTCGTAATCCGGTTCGGCGAAAATCTGCTGAACCGCATGCCGGTCATCCGCAGTGTCTATGGCGCCAGTAAACAGATTCTCGAGACTGTCCTGCGGCAACAATCCAGCGCCTTTCGCCAGGCCGTTCTGGTGGAATATCCGCGGCGCGGAATCTGGGCGGTCGGCTTCATCACCGGGCGCACCGAGGGCGAGGTGCAGAACCTGATTTCCGACGACTTGATCAATATCTTCCTGCCGACAACGCCGAACCCGACCTCTGGCTTTCTGCTGTTCGTGCCCAAGGAGGACCTGATCCTTTTGGACATGTCGGTGGAGGAAGCGATCAAGATGGTGATTTCCGGCGGCATCGTAACGCCGCCCGACCGCCGTTCCGCCAAACTTAAAGGCAAGCCCGTCACCGGGTCGCAGGAAACCTGGGAAGAGCGCTGGCAGGAAAGTGCCGCGGACAGAACGGATCGTGATTGATTGTTCCTGAATTTGATCGGCTTTAGCCCCGCCCGGTGAGCGACCTCGTCCTTCGAGACGCCCCTTCGGGGCTCCTCAGGATGAGGCTTCAACATATAATTCTTCATGAAATACATACATTTATGCCCTCATCCTGAGGAGGCGCGCAGCGCCGTCTCGAAGGACGAGGTCGCTCGGCGCCGGATCGCATAACTCCAGACAATCCGTTAAACGGACTGGCTCTAACCTGACCGAAGAGTAAGTACCGCGGCGTCCCGCTCGAATAGATAGAGCAGGGTCTTCAGGGCCTGGCCGCGTTCGCTTTTCAGTTCAGGGTCGCGGGACAGGATCAGTTTCGCATCATCCCTGGCGACCGCGAGCAACTCCCCATGCACCGATATGTCCGCCAGCCGGAATTCAGGCATGCCGCTCTGGCGCACGCCCAGCAGTTCTCCGGCGCCCCGCAGTTCCAGGTCTTTTTCCGCGATCGCGAATCCGTCGTCGGTCTGACGCATGATTTCCAGCCGCGCCCGGGCGGTTTCGGTCAGTGGCTGACCGTAAAGCAGCAGGCAGGTGGACGCCGCCGCGCCGCGCCCGATGCGCCCGCGCAACTGATGCAGTTGCGCCAGGCCGAAACGCTCGGCATGTTCGACCACCATGATTGACGCCTCGGGTACGTCGATACCGACCTCGATCACCGTCGTGGCCACCAGAATCTGCGCCGCCCCCTCGGCAAAGCGCTGCATGGCGATGTCCTTGTCGGCCGGCTTCATC
>JADFVY010000106.1 GCA_015222795.1 Pseudomonadota bacterium
ACCCAATCCAGGGTCATGTTCTTTTCCGCCGCCATCATGTCGCCGCCCCCGCGTCGAGGGCCGCCAACTGGCCGGGAAGCGCGTTGGCCCAGGTGGAAATCGTCCCCGCGCCGAGGCAGACCACCATGTCGCCGGGTTCGGTCTGTTCGGCCACCAGCCGCGCCAGGTCGCCCTCGCCGTCCAGCACCAGCACATGCCGGTGCCCATGGGCGCGCAACCCCTCGGCCAGGGCGTCCCGGTCGATCCCGGGGATCGGTTCCTCGCCGGCCGGATAAACGTGGGCCACGATCACCGTGTCGGCATCGTTGAAACAGGCGCAGAATTCCTCGAACAGGCTTTCCAGCCGGGAGTAGCGGTGCGGCTGCACCACGGCCACGACCTGGCCGCGCGAGGCGGAACGCGCCGCCTTCAGCACCGCGGTGATTTCCACCGGATGATGCGCGTAATCGTCGATGACGGCGACGCCGTTGGCCTCGCCGGTGCGGGTGAAGCGCCGTTTCACGCCCTCGAAGTTTGACAGGCCGCGGACGATCGCGTCGTCGTCGATGCCCATCTCGATCCCCACCGCCATCGCGGCCAGCGAATTGAGCATGTTATGCTCGCCATACATCGGCAGCCGGATGTTCTTGATGGTTCGTTCATCTTCGCCGCGCGTCACGACGACCGAGAAATGGCAGCCCTCGGGGCTGCATCCCGCATCGATCGCACGGACCTCGGCCTGAGGGCTGAAACCGTATGTGATCAGCCGGCGGTCGGATACCTGCCCGATCAGGGCCTGGACCTCGGGATGGTCGATGCACAGCGCCGCGAAGCCATAGAACGGGATGTTTTCGACAAAGGTGCGGAAGGCTTCCTTTACCTTGTCGAAGGAGCCGTAAAATTCCATATGTTCCGGGTCGATATTGGTCACCACGGCGATTGTGGCGGGCAGCTTTATGAAAGTGCCGTCGGATTCGTCGGCCTCGACCACCATCCATTCCCCGGCGCCCAGCCTGGCGTTGGTGCCGTATGCATTGATGATGCCGCCATTGATGACGGTGGGGTCGTAATTCGCGGCATCCAGCACGGCCGATATCAGCGATGTCGTTGTGGTTTTGCCGTGGGTGCCGCCCACGGCGATCGCCCATTTCAGGCGCATCAGCTCGGCCAGCATCTCGGCGCGGCGCACCACGGGAATCTGTTTTGCCCGGGCCGCGACCACCTCGGGATTGTCCGGGCTCACGGCCGACGAGATCACCACGACCTGTGCGTCGCCGATGTTTTCCTCGCGATGGCCAATTTCGATGGCGATGCTCATGCCGCGCAGGCGCTTGACGTTGGCGTTGTCCGACAGGTCGCTGCCCTGCACCGCATAGCCCAGATTGTGCAGGATTTCGGCAATGCCCGACATGCCGATGCCACCGATGCCGGTGAAATGGATGGTGCCGATGGTGAGCGGCATTTCCCTCATGCCGTGGCCTCCCTCGGCTGATCGGGTTCCGCATGTGCGTCGTCGCCGATCAACTCGCAGACCAGGTCGGCCAGGCGTTCGGCCGCGTCCGGCCCACCGGCGCGCAGCGCGCACTCGGCCGCGCGCGCCAGCTTGTCGGGTGACTCCAGCAATAACTGGATCAGCGCCGACAGGGATTCCGGCGTCGCGTCTTCCTGCGGGATCAACCAGCCGCCACCGGCGTCGCACAGACGCGCCGCGTTCTCGCGCTGATGGTTGTCGGTGGCGTGAGGGTAGGGGATCCTGTCTCTTATACACATCTCCGAGCCCACGAGACGTCCAAAC
>JADFVY010000107.1 GCA_015222795.1 Pseudomonadota bacterium
GAGAATTGATCAATGATAACCGCCATTGTGAATTTCGACCTGCCAGAGGACATGACCGCCGACAAGGCAAGGGAAATGTTTGAGGCCTCGGCCCCGCGCTACGAAACCGTGCCGGGGCTGGTTAGGAAATATTATCTGTGCGATCCCGACTCGCGGATCGGTGGCGGCGTTTACCTTTGGGAAAATCGCGCGGCCGCCGACGCGCTTTATGACGGCGGTTGGCGCGAAACGATCCGCGAGCGTTTCGGCAACGACCCCAGGATCGCCTGGTTCGACACGCCGGTGATCGTGGATAACAGCTAATCCACCGCGTAGCGCGCTATCGCGTCCTCGTCCCACTCAATGCCGATGCCGGGAACATCGGGGGCGGCGACATGGCCGTCCACCGCCAGTAACGTGCGCTTCAGGACCGGCTGTGCCCAATCGACATATTCCAGCCAGTGGCGGGTCGGGGTGACGGCCAGCAGGTGGGCGCTGACCTCTGGATAGAGATGCGATGACAGCGGCAAGCCGCAACCATCCGCCAGGCCCGCGGCGCGCAGCCAGCCGGTGACGCCTCCGATCTTGCAGGCGTCAGGCATGAAGATGTCGGCGGCGCCGGCGTCCAGCGCCTTCTGCATGTCATGCACACCCCAGCAATTCTCGCCCAACTGGATCGGAGTCAAAGCGGTTTTCCGGACTTGCGCGCAGCCGGCATAGTCGTCGCAACGAACCGGCTCCTCGATCCACTCCAGGCCAGTGTCGATCAACATGCGCGAGCGTGTTTCGGCCTCGGGCACGGTCAGGCACTGGTTATAGTCGGTCATGATCGCGATGTCGTCGCCAACCGCCGCGCGCACGGCCTCGGCCACCGCCACATCGGTCCGGGCATCCGGATAACCAAGCCGCAGTTTGATCGCCGAGAAGCCCTCCTCGACCAGTTCGCGCGCCTCGTCGACCGCCCTGTCGGCCCCGATGATGCCCAATCCGTTGCTGTTATAGGCCGGCAAGGGCGTAAGATCGCCGCCCAGCAACCGGGCCAACGGAAGGCCCTGCGTCTTCGCCAGCGCATCCCAGGCCGCCATGTCGATGCCGGCCGACGCCATCATCGTCAGCCCCTGCTGGCCGATCAGTCGCATGCGCGCGCGCAGCATATCGGACAGGGCGACCGGGGACAGCGCCTCGCCCTCGATCAGCGCGCCCAGTTCCTGGATCAGGCGCACCGTCGGCGCCAACGCAAAGGAATGAAAACAGAAAACATAGGCCGAGCCGGTAATACCGTCACCGCACTCCAGATCGACCAGCGCCAACGGCGCCTGTGTGACGCTTCCGCTGCCCGTTGCCAGCGGCCGTTTCATCGGGGCGAGCACGCCCCGGGCACGCAGCTTTGTTATAGTCGGTGATTGCCCCGGCATCCCGTCCCTCGCGCTTGGTGTAGGGCGAGGAAACTAAAGCGTGGCGGCGAACTCGTCCAGTTTACAAAAAAGCGCCGACGATTGCCCCCTCGGCATGGCGGCGGTGGTCTTCATCAAGCCCCGGATGCCGGTCCAGATAATCGCCTATCAGTCTCTGCTTGCCGGGATGCGCCAGATAGGCCAGCCCGCGCAACGCGGCCAGGCGGCAATTCTCGGCATCCAGTTCCAGCAAGCTCGCCGATGTCTGAAACATTGCCTCTTCGATATACTGGCGGTCGGCCCACCAGGTTAACCCGCCGGCACAGCCGGGGATTCGCCTGGTCATGCTTTCCCACCAATTAAGCGGCGCTCGATCCAGCGGTTCGAATGCGAACAGTTCGGCATAGAGATATTGCATCGACTGGACCATTGCGATCCGGCGACCGAGAGGAAGCGAACCTGTCCATAAAACATCGCCGGCACTGCCATCGTTGAAGCTGGTCTGCATCCACCAGAACCCCTGCTCCATCTGCGAGCGGGTATAACGCTCCATCACATCTAATGGATCGCTGAACAGCAGCGTGAAATATTCGCAATTCCGGGCGGGATCGAAATCGACGTCGAGATCGATCGAATCGTACCAGCAGGCGGCGGACTTTGAAACCTCGCCCCAGTTCGCCTCTCGAAACTGCGGCGCTACCGGCCGATCAAAAATAAAATCGAGGAACCCCTCGAAACATATATTTCGCAGATCATAATACATCAGCGAGACCTCCCACCATGTATTATGCATCTCTAATCTTAAAAAACCCTCTCTGGGCAGGGTTAAAGAAAGCTGTACGGGTCCACGTCTACCTGCACGCGCACGCCGTTGGGCCAGCGGACGCGCGACAGCCATTGTCTGAGCACTTTTTGCATATCGATGTCCCGTGTCGCCTTCAGCAGCAGGCGGCGGCGGTGGCGACCGCGCAGTATCGCCAGTGGAGCCGGGGCGGGTCCGAGCACACGCATGTCCTTGCTGTTCGGTCCGGCGCGGCCCAGCGCGTTCGCCGCCGTATCCACATCGCCCTCGTCACGGCCGGAGACGATCAGCGCCACCAGCCGGCCAAAGGGTGGCCAGCCGCCGTCGCGGCGCATCTCCGCCTCTGCCTCGAGAAACCGGTCGCGCGCGCCCTCGGCCAGCGCCAGCATGACCGGGTGGTCGGGATGGTAGGTCTGCAGCATGACGCGGCCTGGCCGATCCTCGCGCCCGGCGCGGCCCGACACCTGATGCAGCAGCTGGAAAGTACGCTCCGAGGCGCGCAGATCGCCCCCCATCAAGCCGAGATCGGCATCGACCACGCCGACCAGCGTCAGCATGGGGAAATGGTGACCTTTGGCGACAATCTGGGTGCCCAGAATGATATCGATCTCGTGATTGGCGATCGCCTCGATGAAGGCGGCGGCGGCTTCGGGGCCACGCACGGTATCGCTGGTCATCAACGACATCCGGGCTTCGGGGAAAAGGGCGGTGACTTCCTCGGCCAGCCGTTCGACGCCGGGGCCGCAGGCCGCCATCTTGTCTTCCGCGCCACATTCCGGGCATTCCTTCGGCAGGCCCGTAGCGTAACCGCAGTGATGGCATTGCAGCTTGCCGCTAAATCGATGTTCGACCAGCCAGGCCGTGCAGTTGGGACATTGCAGCCGGTGCCCGCAGCCGCGGCAGAGCGTCAGCGGTGCATAGCCCCGCCGGTTCAGGAACAGGAGCGACTGTTCGCCGGCTTCCAGCGTCTCCTTCAGCGCCGTGACCAGCGGCGGCGCCAGCCAGCGCTGGCGCGGCGGTGCATTGCGTCGCATATCCACCAACTCGACCGAGGGCATTTCGGCCCCGCCATGGCGCGCCGACAGGTGCTGGCTGCGATAGCGGCCGGAATCGACATTGGTCACGGTTTCCAGCGACGGCGTCGCGGAGACCAGGATCGCCGGAATTTCACCGAGTCGCGCCCGCACCACGGCCATATCGCGGGCATGATAGATGACGCCTTCTTCCTGTTTGTAGGACGAATCATGTTCTTCATCGACGATGATCAGGCCCAGTTCCGAAAAAGGCAGAAACAGGGCGGATCGCGCCCCGACAACGACTCTGGCGCGCCCCTCGGCGATGCGCCGCCAGCAGCGCCGCCGCCGCCCGCGGGCCAGGTCGGAATGCCACAGCTCGGGCTCGGCGCCGAAACGGCGCGCGAAACGGGTAAGCCACTGTCCGGTCAGCGCTATTTCGGGCACCAGCACCAGGACCTGCTTGCGGTCCCTCAGGGCGGCGGCCACCGCCTCGAAATAAACCTCGGTCTTCCCGGCCCCGGTAACACCGTCCAGCAGCGTAACGGAAAAGCCGCCGTCGACCGCGCCGGCCAGTTCCGCGCCGGCTTCTTTCTGTTCATCGTTGAGTTTTGGGCCGGGGTTTTCCGGATCGGGTTCGGCCACCGGGTCGCCATCCGCCGGCAGGGCCACGCGCATCAGTGCGCCTGCATCGGCCAGGCCGGTCACCACGCTTGTACTCACCGCGGCCTCGCGCGCAAGTTCGGTGGCGCCGCGCGCCGGCCCGCCGGCAATCGCCTCCAGCACCCGTTTGCGCGCAGCCGTCACACGGATGTCCGGCATCTCTTCCGCCGGCATATAGCCGACGCGCGGTGGCGCGGGTTCCAGGGCTTCGGGAATGCTCATCGCCATGCGCAGCACCGCGCCGGCGGGCGAGAGCGTATAGCGCGACACCCAGTCGACCAGTCGGCGGGTCTCTTCGGGCATGGGCGGACAGTCCAGCCGCGCGGCCACATCCTTCAGCCGGGATTCCTCGATTCCCGCCGGATCGCCCTCTCCCCAGACCACGCCGACGGTCTGCCGGCGACCCAACGGGACCGAAACAAAATCGCCCGGCGTTAACTCCATGTCAGCAGGTTGCCGGTAATCATAGGCTGTGCCGAGCGGCAATGGCAGCAGAACCGAGACCCGCCGGGTTGGGTTCAGTTTCTCGTTGGGTCCGGTGGAACTGGCGTGGCGCTTCGGCATGGGTTAGACTCTCGGCTATCATGTAGCATCGGGCAAGTACGGCGTGCCATGCCGAACAATCCCGAAAAATGGCCAGGGTACAGTCAGGATAAAGTATGAAGTTTTTTGTGGATACCGCCGATGTGGCGGAAATCAGGGATTTAGCGGCAACCGGACTGGTCGATGGCGTGACCACAAATCCGTCGTTGGTGGCGCAATCCGGGCGCGATTTTTTCGAGGTTCTCGAAGAAATCTGCGACATCGTGGACGGGCCGGTCAGCGCCGAGGTGGCGGCGACCGATTCGGAAACCATGCTGGCCGAGGGCAAGGCCCTATCCAAAATTGCCAAGAATATTGCCGTCAAGGTTCCGTTGACGCGCGACGGGCTGAAGGCCTGCAAGGCGTTGTCCGGCGATGGCATCATGGTCAATGTGACGCTCTGCTTTTCCGCGGCGCAGGCGATTCTGGCCGCCAAGGCCGGTGCGACATTCGTCTCGCCTTTCGTCGGCCGGCTGGACGATATCGGATCGGACGGCATGGCATTGATCGCAGACATCGTCGATATCTACGACGCCTATATGGATTTCGAGACCGAGGTTTTGGTCGCGTCGATTCGCCACCCCATGCATGTGGTCGACTCGGCCAAGATGGGCGCGCATGTCGCGACCGTTCCGCCCGGCGTGCTTCGCGCCATGTTCAACCATCCGCTGACCGACAAGGGACTTGCAGCTTTCCTTGCCGACTGGGAGAAAACGGGACAATCGATCCTGGATCGCTGATAGATGACACAGACAAAAAAAAACAAGAAAGAAACCGGAATTACGCCGGAAGAGGTTGCCGAATGGCTAGGTGAAAATCCGAATTTCCTGCCGCGGCATCCTGAGTTGCTCGACGATTTGGCCGCCCCTTCGCGTAAACTGGGCCGTGGCGTCGCCGATTTGCAGCAGGCCCTGATCGAAAAACTGCGCGGCGACATGGAGTTGGCCCGCCAGCGCCAGCGGGAACTTGTCGAAACCAGCCGCGCCAACCTGAACAGCCAGACACGCATCCACGAATGTATCGTCGCGATGATGTCGGCGGCTTCCTTCGAACAGCTGATCCAGACCATCACCACCGATTTCGCCGTGCTGCTGGATCTGGACGTGGTGACGCTGTGTATTGAGGCTGACAGGTCGGAACTGGGAACCCCGCACACCCGTGGGCTTCACATAGTGCCAGCCGGTACCGTCAACCACATCATGGGCAGCGGCCGCCACGTTCTGTTGCGCAGCTTCATCGAGGGCGAGCCGGAAATTTACGGGGGCGGCGCGCCGCTGGTGGCCTCCGACGCGCTGGCGCGTATTTCAATATCGCCGAAAACACCGCCGGGACTGATCGCCTTCGGATCGCGCACGGCAGGCAAGTTCGAGGCCGGTCAGGCCGTCGAGTTGCTGGCCTTCCTGGCGCGGGTATCGGAGAGGGCCATCCGCATATGGCTGAAGCAGAGTTAGCCGCCCTTTCGAGCGACCCCGCGCTGGCCCGCGCGATCGATGAATGGCGACGCTGGCTAACCCACGAAAAACGCGCCTCCCGCCACACCATAAACGCCTATAATCGCGACTTGGGTGCGTTCCTGTCTTTTCTGCAAATCCATCTTGGCGCACAACCGCGCCTGGCCGACCTTGTAGGTCTGTCGGCGGCCGATTTCCGAGCCTGGATGGCGCGCAGGGCCTCCAACGGACTCAGCCGCTCGTCGACAGCGCGGGCGATGTCGGTGCTACGCGGTTTCTACCGCTGGCTGGAGCGCAACGAATACGGCGCCAACCACGCGATCCGGGCCATGCGTAGCCCCAAACGCCCGCACGGAATCCCAAAACCGCTGACCGTGAGCGATACCGATTTGCTGCTCGATTCGCTCGACCTGCTGCCGGGCGAGCCATGGGAAACCCAGCGGGACGTAGCGCTGTTCACGCTTCTCTATGGATGTGGTCTGCGCATATCCGAGGCGCTGGATCTGAACCGCCGCGAAGCGCCCGCCGGTGACTCGCTTACCGTTACCGGCAAGGGCAACAAGCAGAGGATGCTGCCGGTCCTGCCGGTCGTGCGCGAGGCGGTACAGGCCTACCTGAAATCCTGCCCCTGGCAGCCGGGCGGCGACGGGCCCCTTTTCATGGGAGTTCGCGGCAAGCGGTTGAATGCCGGCGTGGCGCAGAAAAGGCTGCGAGAATTGCGCCTGCTTCTGGGCCTGGCGGATTCCGTCACGCCGCATGCGTTGCGCCATAGCTTCGCGACTCACCTGCTGAGCGGCGGCGGTGATTTGCGTACAATCCAGGAACTGCTCGGCCACGCCTCGCTATCGACCACCCAGCGCTATACCGAGGTCGATTCCGAGAATCTGATGGCCACCTATCGCGCCGCGCATCCCCGCGCCGACTGATCCGATTTTGCGGAATCTTAACATTTCAAGATTAATGATGGCGGTTAAGGCGTTTCAGCAACATCACGGTTCACCGAAAGGAACAATAGAATGCGCAAATTTACATTGATGGCGGTCATGACAATGACAATCGGGATCGCCGGCTGGGCGATCGCGAACAGCGCCGCCAGCGCGCAATCCATTGAGGTTTCATTTAGCCTCAAGGATAGACAAGTCATCACCAATTTCTTTGCCGGCAGTGGTGGCGGCGAGCAGGACGGCCAGGGGAAGGGAAAGAAGAAAAAGAAGAACAAGGGCGCCGGCAACCAGGGCATTCCCCCAGGCCTCGCCAAGAAGGGCGGCGCGCTGCCCCCGGGCATCGCCAAGCGCCAATTGCCCAACAATCTCCTTTCGCAGCTTCCGCCCCCGCCGCAAGGTTACGAACGGGTAATCGTCGACAAGGATATTCTGCTGGTGCATATCGCGACCCAGGTCGTGCATGACGTGCTGGACCATGTGCTGAATTAACACCCGTGGTGAACGTCAGGGAAAGCCGGCCGCTTATTGCGGCCGGTTTTTTTGCGCCTCGTTATGGTCTTCCTCGGCGCGGCGCGCCATGGTCAGCATCAGCACCGGGCCGATCAGGATAACCGCGCTAAGGGAGGCGAAGGCAATGCCCCAGGCCGTGCCGCTTTCCTCGCCGCCGCCGGCGTCCAGTACTGCGCCAAAAGCCAGCGGCCCGATGAACGAGCCGACGAATCCGATCATCGAATGCATTGCCATGGTGGCGCCGCGATAGCGCGGGTCCGCGGCGGCGATCACGCCGGCCGTCAGCGTCGCCGAATCGCCGATGACGGCCCAGCCATAGACGAAGGCCAGGAACACGACCGCGACGAAGGGCAGGGTAGCGCCGGAAAACCCGAAGGCCACGCCGGCTATCGCCGAGGCTATCATCACCACGATCAAAACCTGGCGGCGCCCGAATCGATGGGCCAGCTCATTTCCCAGCACGCTGGCGGGCAGGCCGATCAGGGTGACCAGCGCGGCCAGCGTTGTCGCGGCCCAGCCCAGCCCCATCGCCCCCGCCGGCTGTTGCGACTGGGCGAAAACCAGGAAGGCGACGATCCAGGTGCGGTAGCCGAACAATTCCCAGTTATGGACCGCGTAACCCAGCGTGAAGGCCAGCGCCCGGCGGTTGGCGAAGACCGGCCGGAAGTCGAGCAGACGCGTCGCCGGTAGCGCGTCCTCCGCCGGAGGATTCGGCCGCAAGACCCAGAAGGCGAAGACAATCGCCAGCGCCGGACCTATCGCCGACAGGATGAAAGCCATGCGCCAGTCGAAGGCCGCCGCCAACTCGCCCGCGATCACGAACGACAGGCTGGAGCCGACGCCGAAGCTCGACGTGTAGAACGCGACGGCCCGGCTCTGGTGTTTTTCGGGCAAGGCATCGGTCAGCGCCTTAAGACCCGGCATATAAGTCCCCGCCAACCCGACACCCTGCAGGAAACGCCACAGGCTGGCGCTGGCCAAGTCGTTTGCATAAACCGCGAATCCCAGGGCCGAGACCACGCTGATGGCCATCGAGATTAGATAGATCCGCCGCGGATCGACTCTGTCGGTCAGGGTAACCAGCACCGGCACCGCCACCAGGTAGCCGGCGAAATAAACCCCGCCGATCAGGCCGGCCTCCCAATTGCTAAGGCCCCATTCCTCGCGGAATGTCGGCAATAGCGCGGGATAGGTCGCGAAGGTCGCCATGCCCAACGTTTCCGCCACGCACAAGGCGAGGATCAGCATTGCGGGTGACGAGGGCCGCTTTATCATGGCGCTGCCCGTCGCGGCGATTTCAGGCTCATGCGAATCAGATGTGTATCGGCCGGCCAGCCACCGCCATCGCCGCCTCTTTTACCGCCTCGTTCAGGGTGGGGTGGCCATGGCAGGTCCGTGCGATGTCCTCGGCCGAACCACCGAATTCCATCGTCAAAACGATCTCGTGGATCATGTTGCCGGCGTCCGGGCCGATGATATGGGCGCCCAGCACGCGATCGGTTTTAGCGTCCGCGAGGATCTTGACGAAGCCGTCGGTATCCATGTTGGCGCGGGCCCGGCTGTTGGCGGTGAAGGGGAACTTGCCGGACTTGTATTCGACCCCGGCTTCTTTCAACTGCTCCTCTGTCCTGCCGACCGACGCGACCTCAGGCCATGTGTAGACGATGCCCGGAATTGCGTCGTAATTGATATGCGGCGACTGGCCGGCGATGATTTCCGCGCAGGCCGCGCCCTCGTCTTCGGCCTTGTGCGCCAGCATTGGGCCGGGAACGCAGTCACCGATAGCGTATATTCCGTCGGCTGTTGTCTTGAAATGTTCATCTATTTTGATAAAGCCGCGCGGGCCAAGTTCCACACCGGCCTTCTCCAGACCCAGGCTTTCCGTGTAGGGCCGCCGGCCAATCGCAACGAGAACCATATCGCAGTCGATAGTTTCGGCCTCGCCACCCGCGGCGGGCTCCACTGTCAGTTTGACACCGGATTTACCCGCTTTCGCGCCGGTCACCTTTGAGCCCAGCTTCAGTTTCATGCCCTGCTTCTTCATGGTGCGCGCGAAGTTCTTTGAAATCTCACCGTCCATCTCGGGCAGAATCCGGTCGAGAAATTCGACTACCGTGACCTCTGCCCCAAGCCTGCGCCACACCGAGCCCAGCTCCAGCCCAATGACGCCGCCGCCGACCACCACCAGATGTTTCGGCACCTTCTGTAACGCCAGCGCGCCGGTGGAGGATACAATCTGTTTCTCGTCGATCTCGACGCCGGGCAGCGGCATAACCTCGGAGCCCGTGGCGATCAGGATATTCTTCGTGTCCAGGACACTGGCCTTGCCGCCATCCGCGGGGGTTACGGCCACCTTGCCTTGCCCCGCGATGGCGCCGGCGCCCTTGGTGTAATCGACCTTGTTTTTCTTGAAGAGAAACTCGACGCCCTTGGTCAGGTCATCGACCACCTTCTCCTTGCGCGCCATCATGGCCTTCAGATTCAGCTTCACCGAGCCGACATCGATGCCATGGGCCGCGAAGCTGTGGTTGGCTTCCTCGAATTTCTCGGAACTGTTCAGCA